>NZ_JBFBCE010000025.1:0-122645 GCF_040689595.1 Streptosporangium sp. NPDC051023
GCCATCCGCTCAGCGAACACCGGCGACGAGGCGAGCAGCTCACGCCCCATACCGATCCACTGCGCCCCCTGCCCAGGAAACACAAAAACCGGGCCACGAGTGCGGGATGCCGTGCCGAGTACGGTCGTGGGGTCCGGTTCGCCGAGAACCGTTGCGGTCAGTGAGTCGATCAGCTGAGCGGTGTCCTCGACGAGGTGGACGGAGCGGGACTCGAAGGCCGAGCGCTGGGCCAGTCCTCGTGCCACGTTCGCCACCGGCTGTTCCGGGTGCGCACGCAGGTGGGCGAGGAGTGCGCCGGTCAGTTCCAGTAGCGCCCGATCGGTCCGTGCGGACAGCGGAACGGGCACCGGCGCCGTCTCGCCCGGGCTCTGCGGCTGTTCGGGCTCGGGCCCCTGTTCGAGGACGATGTGCGCGTTGGTTCCACTGACGCCGAACGAGGACACGGCGGAGCGACGCGGACGGTCGGCCGACGGCCACGGGATCTGCTCGGTGGCCAGCATGACCTGTCCCGCATGCCAGTCGACCTGGGTGGTCGGCGAGTCGGCGTGCAGTGTGCGGGGCACGACGCCGTGCCGCATCGCCATCACCATCTTGATCACACCGCCGACCCCCGCGGCGGCCTGCGAATGCCCGATGTTCGACTTCAACGACCCCAGCCACAACGGACGATCACGATCCTGGCCATAGGTCGCCAGCAACGCCTGCGCCTCGATCGGATCACCAAGACGCGTGCCCGTGCCATGCGCCTCCACCACATCGACCTCCGAGGCGGACAGACCGGCATTCGCCAGCGCGGCGCGGATCACCCGCTGCTGCGACGGCCCGTTCGGCGCGGTCAGCCCGTTCGACGCGCCATCGGAGTTCACCGCGCTACCGCGCAGTACGGCCAGCACCGGATGACCGTTGCGCCGCGCGTCGGAAAGTCGCTCCAGCACGAGCACGCCCGCACCCTCGGACCATCCGGTGCCATCAGCGGCGTCCGAGAACGCCTTGCACCGGCCATCCGCGGACAGCCCGCCCTGGCGAGAGAACTCAACGAAGATCTCCGGGGTGGCCATCACGGTCACGCCGCCGGCGAGCGCGAGTGAGCACTCCCCCGACCGCAGCGCCTGCGCCGCCAGATGCATCGCCACCAGCGAGGACGAACACGCCGTGTCGACGGTCAAGGTGGGGCCTTCCAGACCGAACGTGTAGGCGATCCGCCCCGACAGCACGCTGGAGGCACGGCCGGTCCCCATGTGCCCGGCGAGCTCGGCCGGTGTTTCGAACTGCGTGCCGTACTCCTGCGCGAACGCGCCGACGAAGACACCGGCCGCCGAACCGCGCAGCGACGACGGATCGATCCCGCCCCGCTCCAACGCCTCCCACGCCACCTCAAGCAGCAACCGCTGCTGCGGATCCATCGCCAGCGCCTCACGCGGCGAGATCCCGAAGAACCCCGGGTCGAAGTCGGCGGCGTTGTGCAGGAAGCCGCCGAACCGGGTGACGCTGGTGTCGACGCGGTCCGGATCGGTGTTCGCCAGCCTCGTCAGGTCCCAGCCGCGGTCGGCCGGGAACGGCGTCACCGCGTCCACACCGTCACGTACCAACGCCCACAACTCCTCCGGCGACCCCACACCCCCGGGGAACCGGCACCCCATCGCCACAATCGCAACCGGCTCGTCCACCCGCGCCACCGGCGGCACGACCGCAGGCGGCGCCGCCGGGCTGGGAGCATCCAGCAGCGAGCCCACATGGTCGGCGACGGCGTGAGGAGTCGGGTGGTCGAAGACGGTCGTCGCGGGCAGCCGCAGGCCGGTGGCGGCGTCGAGACGGTTGCGCAGTTCCACCGCGGTCAGCGAGTCGAAGCCCAGTGAGCGGAACTCCCGTGCCGGATCGATGCCGCTCGCGTCCCGGTGCCCGAGCACCGTCGCGGTGATCTCCACGACCAGGTCGAGCAGAACCCTGTCCCGCTCAACCCGCGACATGGCCGGAAGCCTGCCCGCCAGGGACGTCGTGGTGGCGCGCTTGGCGCGCCGGTGGGCAGTGTGCGGCAGCGGCGAATCCTGAGCGGACCCGTCGATGACGATGGGCACCAGTACGGCCTCGTCGCGGCCAAACGCCTCGTCGAACAGCTCGAGTCCCTCTGCGGCGGACAGCGGGACGACACCGATGCGGGCCAGCCGCGCGCGGTCGGCGTCCGACAGCGAGCCCGCCATCGAGCCCTCGACGTCCCACGGTCCCCACGCGAGAGAGCGCGCCGGCAGCCCTTCGGCCCTGCGCCGCTGGGCGAGGGCGTCCAGCGCCGTGTTGGCCGCGGCGTAGTTGGCCTGGCCCGGGTTGCCGAGGATGCCGGATCCAGAGGAGAACAGCACGAACTGGGCCAGGTCCATGTTCGCGGTGAGGTCGTGCAGGTGCTGGGCCGCGGTCGCCTTCGGTGCGAGCACGTCGTGCAGACGCTGCGGTGTCAGCGATTCGACCAGCCCGTCGTCGACGATGCCTGCGGCGTGCACCACGGCGGTGAGCGGGTGTACGGCCGGGACGCGCGCGAGTACGGCCTTGAGCGCTTCGCGGTCGGTGACGTCACACGCGACGACGTCGACCTCGGCGCCGGGCAGCTCCAGCGGGTGTCCGCCCCGGCTGAGCAGCAGCAGCCTGCGCACCCCGTGCTCGGCGACCAGGTGCCGGGCCAGCAGGCCGCCGAGCGCGCCGGTACCGCCGGTGATGAGCACGGTGCCGTCCGGGTCGAGCGGGGCGGGCACGGTCAGCACGACCTTGCCGATGTGTTTCGCCTGGCTGAGGTGGCGGAACGCGGCGGGTGCGCGCCGGATGTCCCAGGTGGTGATCGGAAGCGGCGTGAGCGCGCCGGACTCGAACAGTCCGACGAGCTCGGTGAGCATCACGGCTACGCGGTCGGGCCCGGTTTCGGTGAGGTCGAACGACTGGTAGCGGACGCCGGGATGGGTGCGGACGACCTCCTGCGGGTCGCGCAGGTCGGTCTTGCCCATCTCGATGAACCGGCCGCCATGCGGCAGTAGGCGCAGCGAGGCGTCAACGAACTCTCCGGCCAGCGCGTCCAGCACGACGTCGACACCGTGGCTGAACCGCTGCTCGAACTCCAAGGTGCGCGATGAGGCGATCCGATCGGCGGGTACGCCCAGCGCACGTACCGCGTCCCACTTGGCCGGGCTGGCGGTGGCGTACACCTGGGCGCCGATGTGGCCGGCCAGCTGCACCGCGGCCATGCCGACCCCACCGGCCGCGGCGTGGATCAGTATGGACTCCCCGCGGCGCAGGCCGGCCAGCCCGAGCAGCGCGTGGTGGGCGGTCAGAAAGGCGATCGGCACGGACGCGGCCTTCGCGAACGACCAGCCGCACGGGACGCGGGCCAGCATCCGCCGATCCGCCACCGCGCTGGGACCGAACGCGCCGGGCACGATGCCGAACACCCGGTCGCCGACGGCCAGGTCCGACACTTCGGGGCCGATCTCGGTGACCACCCCGGCCGCTTCGTTGCCCATCTCGGCGGCGCCAGGGTAGACGTCCAGCGCGATCAACACGTCACGGAAGTTCAGCCCGGCCGCGCGGACCGCGATCCGCACCTGGCCGGTCCCGAGGGGCTCGCGGTCGGCCGCCGTGAAGGTCAGACCATCCAGCGTCCCTCTCGGAGCCACGTCCAGACGCCAGCACTCGTGGCCGACGGGGAGCCGCAGCACGTCGTCGTCCGTCACGGGTACCAGCCGGGGCACGAGGACGTCGCCCCGCCGGACAGCGATCTGCGGTTCGGCGCAGGCCACCGCACGGGCGATCGCCGCGGTGGAGTCGGGGTTTCCGTCGTGGTCGAGCAGGACGAAGCGCCCGGGTTGCTCGGCCTGCGCCGTCCGCAGCAACCCCCAGATCGGCGCCGCGTCGACGTCGACGGCCAGGTCCGTGTCCCCGGTTGAAACGGCGTTGCGGGTGGTGACGACGAGGGTGCCGCTCGGCTGCTTCAGCCAGTTCTGCACGAGTTCCAGTGCCTCGTCCACGGACCGGGGTTCCACGATGGCGGGTTCGACCTCGGCACGGTCGGACTCCGCGGCCGGGGCCGCGGTCCACTCGACGCGGTACAACCGCTGGTCGTCGCGTCGGACGGCGCGCAGCGCCAGTGCGGACACCGAAGCGACCGGAACGCCGGTCGGGTCCGCGAGCTCGACCGCGATGCTCTGGCCATCCGTCGGTGACAAGCGCACACGGAGCATGTCGGTGCTCGGGGCGTGCATGGTGACGTCGGTCCAGGAGAAGGGCAGGTGTCCGGTGGTGGTGCCGCCGAGCAATCCGGCCGCGTGCAGAGCGGAGTCGAGCAGCGCCGGGTGCAGGCCGTACCGGGTAGTCGAGACGCCGTTGTCGAGGCTCACCTCGGCGAACACCTCGCCATCGCGCCGCCAGGCGCGTCGCAGTCCCTGGAAGGCGGGACCGTAGTCGAACTCGGCGGCGGCCAGCGTCGGGTAGAGATCGGCCACATCGACGGGTTCGGCGCCGGGCGGCGGCCACGCCGTGAGGTCGGCAACGGTACGGTGCTCGGCAGCCGGGGCGAGGGTGCCACTGGCGTGACGGATCCAGGGATGGTCGCCGCGGCGCGCGTGTACGGTAAAGGCGCGGTGGCCCGACTCGTCGGGCTGTTCGACCCAGAACTGCCACTGCACCGGGCTTTCGGCCGAGAGCGCGAGGCGCGCCTCGACGATCAACTCCGCAACGCGGGGACAGCCGGTGCGTGCGCCCGCGTACAGGGCCGCGTCGAGGAAAGCGGTGGCGGGGACGAGGATCTCACCGGCCACAACGTGATCGGCCAGCCATCCCGGCGCCGTATCGGACAGCGTGCCACGCAACAGGGTGCCGTCGGCGCCGGGCAGGTCGGACACCTCGGGGAGCAGCGGATGACCGTCGCGGTCCCGCTGGCGGGAGGGGGTCAGCCAGTGGCGTTCGCGTTGGAAGGCGTATGTCGGGACGTCGACGACGTTCCCCTGCCCCAGCACCTGGCGCCAGTCAACGTCCACACCGCGGACGAAGAGCTCGCCCACCGCGGCGAGCAGTGACTCCGCCTGGGGGCGATCGGCCCGCTGCGCCGGGATGGCTCCGGTCAGTCCCGACAGCACCCCGTCGGGCCCTATCTCACACAGTACCGAGGCGTCCGATGCCTCGACGCCGTCGGCAAACCGCACCGCGGCCCGCACGTGCTCCACCCAGTAGCCGGGTGTGCAGATCTGTTCCGGATCGGCGATCCCACCCGTCACGTTCGACACCAAAGTCAGGTGCGGCGGATGAAACTCCACCCGCCGCATGACCCGGTGGAACTCCTCCAGCATGGGTTCCACCAACGGTGAGTGGAAAGCGTGCCCCACCGCCAGGCGGCGCCACCGCTCGAACCGGCGAGCGACCGCCAGCACGTCCTGCTCCGCGCCGGAGATCACCACCGATTCCGGGCCGTTGACCGCGGCGATCGACACCCGCCCCGCCAGCACCGCCCGTACCTGCTCCTCCGGCACCGGCAACGCCACCATGATCCCCGGCTCCAGCCCCTGCATCAGCCGCGCCCGCTCCGACACCACCAGACACGCGTCCTCCAGCGAGAACACCCCCGCCACATAGGCGGCGGTGATCTCCCCCAGCGAATGCCCCATGACCGTGTCCGGCCGCACCCCCCACGACTCCAGCAGCCGGAACAACGCCACCTCGAACGCGAACAACGCCGGCTGCGCCACCTCCGTCCGCGACACGTCCCCCTCAAGGCACGGCCGTCCCGTGACCCGGCCAAACGTCTCGGTGACAACGCCGAACGCCTCCGCGAACACCGGGAACACCTTGGCCAGCTCACGCCCCATGTCCGCCCGCTGCGACCCCTGACCCGCGAACAACACCGCCAGACGGCCGCCGATGGCCTTGCCTGTCACCACACCGGCCGCCGCGTGCCCGCCGAGCACAGCGTCAAGTCCGGCAACCAGTTCGCCGCGGTCCGCGGCGACGATCACCGCGCGGTGTTCCAGCGCGGCACGGGCGGTCGCCAGCGACCATGCCACATCCCGCAGGCCGACCTTGTCGGTGGCGAAGTCCCGCAGCTTCCCGGCCTGAGCTGTCAATGCCTCCGCTGTACGCCCGGACAGCACCACCGGCACCGGGCCAGGCTCCGGCACCGGCCCGACCGCCGCCTCCTCAACCGACTCCAGCACGACGTGCGCGTTGGTCCCGCTCACCCCGAACGCCGACACACCGGCACGACGCGGACGCCCCGGATCCGGCCACTCCACCGGCGACGTCAGCAAACTGATCGCCCCCGACGACCAGTCCACGTGCGGCGTCGGTTCGGCGGCGTGCAGAGTCCGCGGCAGTTTTCCCTGCCGCATGGCCATGATCATCTTGATCATGCCGCCGATACCCGCCGCAGCCTGTGCGTGCCCGATGTTGGACTTCAGCGAGCCGAGCCACAGGGGACGGTCACGGTCCTGGCCGTAGGTCGCCAGCAGTGCCTCCGCCTCGATCGGGTCGCCCAGCGCGGTTCCCGTGCCGTGCGCCTCCACCACGTCGACGTCGGAAGCGGACAGCCTGGCCGAGTCCAACGCCGCCCGGATCACTCGCTGCTGTGCCCGGCCGTTCGGCGCGGTCAGCCCGTTGGACCGGCCGTCGGAGTTCACCGCGGACCCGCGGACCACGGCCAGCACCCGGTGCCCCAGCCGCCGCGCCTCCGACAGCCGCTCGACGAGCAGGACGCCGACCCCCTCGGCCCAGATCGTGCCGTCGGCGTCCGCGGAGAACGGCTTGCAGCGGCCGTTCGCCGCCAGCCCGCGCTGCCGGGAGAACTCGATGAACGGCAGCGGTGAGGACATCACCGACACACCCGCGACCAATGCCGCGGTGCATTCCGCCGACCGCAGCGACCGTCCGGCCATGTGCAGCGCGACCAGCGACGACGAGCACGCCGTGTCCACGGTGATCGCCGGGCCCTCCACGCCGAGGACGTACGCCAGCCGCCCGGACGCCACGCTGCTGCCGATGCCGGTCAGAACGTAGCCGTCGACCTCCTCCGGAGCCTGTCCCGGATCGCCGCCGTACTCCTGGTGCGCGGCGCCGACGAACACACCGACCCGGCTGCCGCGCACGGACCTCGGGTCGATCCCGGCGCGCTCGAACACCTCCCACGAGGTCTCCAGCAGCAGCCGCTGCTGCGGGTCCATCGCCAGCGCCTCACGCGGCGAGATCCCGAAAAAGGCCGCGTCGAACTCGGCGGCGTCGTGCAGGAAACCGCCCTCCCGGACATAGGTCGTGCCGGGGCCGCCGTTCGGATCGTAGATCCGCTCGGTCGCCCACCCCCGGTCGGCCGGGAACGGGGAGATCGCGTCCCGGCCCTGCTCGACCAGTTCCCACAGCTGTTCGGGCGATGCCACGCCGCCTGGGTACCGGCAGCTCATGCCGATGACGGCGAGCGGTTCGGTCTGGGCGGCGGTGATCTCGGCGATCTCCCGGCGCAGCCGCTCGGTTTCCTTCATGGCGGCGCGCAGGGCCGCAGCGACTCGGTCCTCAGCCATGGTCGTTGCTCCATCACAGGGAATCGGGTGGCCTGCTCACAGGGACTTGCTCATGAGAGCTTGCGCACAGGGGGGTTACTCACCGGGGCTTGCCGTCGAGCGCGGCCCGCACCAGGTCCTCGAGGTCCATCGTGTCGATGTTGTCGTCCTGCGGCGCGGCGCCCTGGGCGTCCCCGGCCGCGAGGCCGAGCAGCCGGTCGAGCAGTCCCGCTTCCCGCAGCCGGGAGATCGGCAGGCCGGCCAGCAGCGCGCGGATCTCCGCGTCTTCGGCCGCCTCTTGCGTGGTCTGCGTGTCGTTCCCACCGAGCAGTTCGGTCAGGTGACCGGCCAGCGCGAGCACCGACGGCCATTCGAACGCCACGGTCACCGGCAGCGGCACCCCGATACGAGAGCTGAGTGCATTGCGCAGGTCAACCGCGGCCAGCGAGTCCATGCCCAGCTCGGAGAACGGCGTCTCCACGTCGATCGCCTGCTCACTGCCGTGCCCGAGCGTGTTCGCGACCTGGCTGCGCACCAGCGAGCGCAGCCGTACCGTCCGGTCGGCCCCGCTGAGCGCGCACAGCTCGCCACGTTCACCCCGCACGCTGTCGTCCTCGCCGGTCCGCGCGGGTACGGGCGCGAACGCGGCGAGCAACGGAGAGGGCCGGGCGGACGTGAACGCCTGTAGGAAGCGATCCCAGTCCACGTCGGCGACGGTCACCTCCGAGCCGGCCCCTTCGACGGCCTCGCGCATCGCGTGCAGCGCGATGTCCGGCCGTAGCCCGCGCAGGCCGCGACGGCGCAGGTAGTCGGCCAGGTCGTCGTCCTCGCCCATGCCCCGGCCCGCCCACGGTCCCCACGCGATGGACACCGCGTGCACACCCGCCGCGCGGCGCAGCGTGGCAAGGCCGTCGAGGAAGGCGTTCGCGGCCGCGTAGGCCGACTGGCCACCACTGCCCCAGACCCCCGCGATGGAGGAGAACAGCACGAACGCGTCGATCGAGTCGTCGTCGAACAGCTGGTCCAGGAACACTGCGCCGATCACCTTGGCCGCGGTGACCCGGGCGAACTCGGCCAGGTCGAGGTCGGCGATCGGCGTCTGCTGCGCGAGCCCGGCGGCGTGCACGACGGTACGGAAGTCCGCGCCCTGTTCACGCGCTTGGCGGATCACCGTCTCCAGCGCGGCGTAATCGGTCACGTCGCAGGCGACGGCCTCGGCTTCGGCGCCCAGTTCCGTCAGCTCTGCCAGGAGTTCGTCGACGCCGGGGGCTTGCGGTCCGGAGCGGCTGACCAGCAGCAGGCGTTCGGCACCGTTGCGGGCGAGCCAGCGTGCGACCTGCGCGCCCAGCCCCCCGGTGCCACCGGTGATCAACGCGGTGCCACGCGGACGCCAGGCTCCCTTGGCGGCACCGCTCCTGACGGCACGGGCGATCCGCCGCCCGTACACGCCGTCGGCGCGGATGGCCACCTGGTCCTCGCCGCCGCCGAGCACGGCGATGAACCGCTGGGCCGCACGGTCGTCGAACGTCGCGGGCAGATCGACCACGCCACCCCAGCGGAACGGGTGTTCCAGGGCCGCCACCCGGCCGAGTGCCCAGACACCGCACTGTTCGACGGCGTCGAGGGGTTCGTCACCGACCCTGACGGCGCCACGCGTGCCGAACCACAGTGGCGCCTCAACCTCGGCGTCGCCGAGCGCCTGGATGAGCAGGTGCGTGAGCGCTCCGCCCACGGCCAGGCCGGGGTGCGCCGGGTGCAGGACGGTGTCGAGCGCCAGCAGGGAGAAGACGCCTGAGGGCGCGGGAATCCCACGGAGACGCTGCGCGATCGACGCACGGTCGTCGTCCGCGCCGACGAACAGTTCGACGGTGCCGGTGCCCAACCGCGTCGCACAGGCACGGATCAGGTCGTGCTGCTCGAATCCGATCGGTGCGATCAGCAACCATGGTCCGCCGGTCTCGGTGGGGGGTTGGTCGTCCAGCCGCTCCCAGGCGAGGTGGTACAGCAGGTTGTCCGTGGATTCCGTCGTCCTGCGCCCGGATTCGAGCCAGTAGCGTTCGCGTTGGAAGGCGTACGTCGGGACGTCGACGACGTTCCCCTCCTCCAGCACCTGGCGCCAGTCAACACGGACGCCGCGAGCGAAGAGTTCACCCATCGCGGCGAGCAGTGACTCCACCTGGGGACGATCGGCCCGCTGGGTGGGGATCGCCCCCGTCAGCCCCGATAGCACGCCGTCGGGCCCGATCTCGCACAGTACCGCGGCGCCTGCCGCCTTGACGCCGTCGGCGAACCGCACCGCGGCCCGTACGTGCTCCACCCAGTAGTCGGCCGTGCAGACCCGTTGCGGATCGGCGATCTCGCCGGTCACGTTGGAGATCAGGGTGAGGTGTGGCGGGTGGAACTCCACCCGCTGCATCACCCGGTGGAATTCGTTCAGCATGGGTTCCACCAGTGGTGAATGGAAGGCGTGTCCCACGGGGAGACGACGCCCTCGCCCGAAGTGGCGGGCGACGGTGAGGACGTCGCCTTCGGCGCCGGAGATCACCACCGATTCCGGGCCGTTGACCGCGGCGATCGACACCCGGCCGGCCAGCACGGGGAGTACGTGTTCCTCCGGTACCGGCAGGGCCATCATCGCGCCCGGTTCCAGTGCCTGCATCAGCCGCGCCCGCTCCGACACGACCAGGCAGGCGTCCTCAAGAGAGAACACCCCCGCCACGTGGGCGGCGGCGATCTCACCCAGCGAGTGCCCCATCACCACGTCCGGCCGCACGCCCCACGATTCCAGCAGCCGGTACAGGGCCACCTCGAAGGCGAACAACGCGGGCTGGGCGAACTCCGTCCGCGACACGTCCCCCTCGACACACGACCGCCCCGCGACCGTGCCGAACGTCTCGGTGACGGCGTCGAGCGTCTTGGCGAACACCGGGAACGCCGCCGCCAGCTCACGCCCCATGTCCGCGCGCTGCGAGCCCTGACCCGCGAACAACACCGCCAGGCGGCCACCGGTGGCCTTGACACCGTGCGCGTTGTCCAGTCCGGCCAGCAGGTCCTGCCGTGTCGCGGCCACGAAGGCGGCTCGGTACTCGAAAGCGGTTCTGGCCGTCGCCAGAGACCAGGCGAGGTCCCGCACGTCCACACCGGACGCGGCGAAGTCCCGGAGGCCCCGGATCTGGGCCGCCAGGGCCCGCGGGGTGCGCGCGGACAGCAGCACGGGCACCGGCGCGTCGCGGGACGGCGTGGCGGGATCCGGCGCAACAGACTCCAGCACGACATGCGCGTTGGTCCCGCTCACCCCGAACGCCGACACACCGACACGACGCGGACGCCCCGGATCCGGCCACTCCACCGGCGACGTCAGCAAACTGATCGCCCCCGACGACCAGTCCACGTGCGAGGACGGGCTCTCCGCATGCAGCGTGCGAGGCAGCACGCCGTGCCGGAGCGCCATCACGGACTTGATCACACCGGCGACACCGGCCGCCGCCTGGGTGTGCCCGATGTTCGACTTCAGCGACCCGAGCCACAGCGGACGGTCACGGTCCCGGCCGTAGGTGGCCAACAGCGCGTCCGCCTCGATCGGGTCGCCCAGCGCGGTTCCCGTGCCGTGCGCCTCCACCATGTCGACGTCCGAGGCGGCCAGACCGGCGTTCGCGAGCGCGGCCCGGATCACCCGCTGCTGAGCCAGGCCGTTCGGCGCGCTCAGACCGTTGGACGCGCCGTCGGAGTTCACCGCCGATCCACGCACCACCGCCAGCACCCGATGTCCCAGCCGCCGCGCGTCCGACAGCCGTTCCAGCACGAGCATCCCCACACCCTCGGACCAGCTGGTGCCGTCCGCGTCGGCGGAGAACGCCTTGCACCGGCCGTCCGCCGCGAGCCCACGCTGCCGCGCGAACTCCACGAACACACCGGGGTTGGCCATCACGGTGGCACCGCCCGCGAGCGCGAGCGAGCACTCTCCGAGCGACAGAGACTGCGCCGCCAGGTGCAGTGCCACCAGCGAGGATGAGCACGCCGTGTCCACGGTGATCGCCGGCCCCTCCAGGCCGAGCACATAGGCGATGCGGCCGGACGCGACCGCGTTGATGGTGCCGGTGAGCAGGTGCCCCTCCTGGTCAGGTGAGGACTCGTGCAGCCGCGGGCCGTAGTCCTGGGCCACGGCGCCGACGAAGACGCCGACCCCGTCGCCACGCAGTGTCGTGGCGTCGATCCCGGCCCGTTCCAGCGCCTCCCACGAGGTCTCCAGCAGCAGCCGCTGCTGGGGATCCATCGCCAGCGCCTCACGCGGCGAGATCCCGAAGAAACCCGCGTCGAACTTGGCGGCGTCGTGCAGGAAACCGCCGTATCGCACCGACTCCGGGAGCCGGTCGAGGTCCCAGGCGCGGTCGGTGGGCAGGCCCGTGATCGCGTCCGCACCTCGTTCGAGGAGATCCCACAGCTGCTCCGGCGAGCTGACTCCGCCGGGGAACCGGCAGGCCATGCCGACGATGGCGATCGGCTCGCCGGACACCACCGCCGGTGGCGCGCTCACAACGGCCGGCTCGGCTCCGCCGAGGTAACGGGCGAGGTCGTGCACCGTCGGGTGGCTGAAGATCGCCGTGACCGGTACGGTGATCCCGGTGGCCGCGGTGAGCCGGTTGCGTAGTTCCAGCGCGGTCAGGGAGTCCAAACCGAGTTCCTTGAACGCCTTGCCCGGGTCCACGTCGCCGGCGTCCGCCACACGGAGCACATCGGCGATCTGGGCGCGGACGACCTCCACGAGGTCCTGCGGGGCGGCCGGTCGTTCGGCACGCGGCCGTCGCGCGGCTGTCACGTCACGCCGGGCACGGGAGTCGCCGCCGGTCAGCCAGTAGTGCGAACGCTGGAACCCGTAGGTGGGCAGATCGACGCGCGTACCGCCGGAGCCGAGTACGGCGGTGGTGTCCAAGGCGAAGCCGTTGGTGTGCAGCCATGACAGGGCGGCGAGGAAGTTCCGCAGGTCGCCCTCGTCGCGGCGGAGCGTGCCGTTGGCGAGCACGTCCACGTCGGCCTTCTCGGCGATGGCCTCGATCATCGGCGTGAGCACCGGATGCGGCGAGATCTCGACGAACACCCGGTAGCCCTCGCTGACCAGCAGGCCGGTCACGTCGGCGAAGCGCACGGTGTGGCGCAGGTTGCCGTACCAGTACTCCGGGTCCAGTCCCGCCGTGTCGACGGCCTCGACGGCGACGCTGGAGTAGAACGGCAGGCCGCATGAGCGGGGCCGCAGGCCCTCCAATCGCGCCAGCAGCGGTTCCCGCAGCACCTCGACGGCGGGCGAGTGCGACGCGAACGCCGCGGGGATCCGGCGCGCCTTCACACCCTCGGCCGACAGCTCATCGATCAGCTCGTCCAGCGCCGGACCCTCACCGGAGACCGCGACCGAGGTGGGGCCGTTGATCACTGAAAGCCACATCCGGCCGTCCCAGCGGGCCAGCCGGGGGCGCAGGTCGTCGGCGGACATCGCGATGATCGCCATGCCGGTGTCGTCCAGGCTCTCGACGGCGATTCTGCTGCGCACGACGATCACGCGCGCCGCGTCCTCGAGTGAGAGCGCGCCAGCCACGCAGGCGGCGGCGATCTCCCCCTGGGAGTGGCCGACGACGGCCTCGGGCTCGACGCCGTAGGACCGCCACAGCTCGGCCAGCGACACCGCGATGGAGAACAGCACCGGCTGCAGGACCTCGGTTTCGGCGATGGACGGCGCGCCGGGCTCGGCGCGCACCACGGAGAACAGGTCCCAGCCGACGAGGGGCCGCAGCGCCTGCGCACACTCGGCCATCCGCGCGCCGAACACCGGGGCCGTGTCGAGCAGGTCGACGGCCATCCCCGGCCACTGGCCGCCCTGCCCGGAGAACACGAACACCACACCGGAGCGGGGCCGAGCCAGTCCGGTCACCGCGTTCTGCGGAGTACGGCCCCGCGCGAGGCCGTCCAGCCCGTCGAGCAGTTCGTCCCGGTCGGTGGCGATGACGGCAGCGCGCTGGTCCAGGTGGACACGCGTGGTCGCCAACGATCGGGCGAGGTCGGGCAGCGGGATCGTGTCGTCGGCGTCGAGGTACTCGCGCAGCCGCGCGGCCTGGGCCCGCAGTGCGGCGGGTGTGTGGCCGGACAGCAGGAACGGACGCGGTCCCGGCTCCTCTGCGTCTGTGGGCACCTCGTCCGGAGCGGGCGGCGTTTCCTCGATGATCACATGGGCGTTGGTGCCGCTGATACCGAATGAGGAGATGCCCGCCCGGCGGGGCCGCAGGCCCGCGGGCCACTCGGTGGTCTCGGTGAGCAGTCGGACCGAGCCCCGGCTCCAGTCCACCGCGGGTGTCGGTGCGTCGACATGCAGGGTGCGCGGCAGCTGCCCGGCCCGCAACGCGCACACCATCTTGATCACACCGGCGACACCGGCCGCCGCCTGGGTGTGCCCGATGTTGGACTTCAGCGACCCGATCAGCAGCGGACGCTCCCGGTCGCCGCCGTAGGCGTCCAGCAGCGCCGACGCCTCGATCGGGTCGCCGAGCGCGGTTCCGGTGCCGTGCGCCTCGACGGCGTCCACATCGGACGGCAGGAGTCCGGCGTCGGCCAGCGCATGGCGGACGAGGTCGCGCTGGGCGGTGCCGCTGGGGGCGGTCAGACCGTTGGACGCGCCGTCGGAGTTGATCGCCGAGCCACGGACGAGGGCCAGCACGGGGTGCCCGCGGCGGCGGGCGTCGGACAGCCGCTCGACCAGCAGCATGGCCACGCCCTCGGCCATGCCCGTCCCGTCGGCCGCGGCGGCGAACGCCTTGCACCGGCCGTCGGCGGCCAGGCCGCGCTGCCGGGAGAACTCGATGAAGATCTCGGGCGTCGACATCACCGTCACCCCGCCGGCCAGGGCCATCGAGCACTCGCCCGACCGCAGCGCGCGGACCGCGAGGTGCAGGGCCACCAGCGAGGACGAACATGCGGTGTCCATCGCGATCGTCGGTCCCTCCAGGCCGAAGGCGTAGGCGATCCGGCCGGCGTTCACGCTCGCGGAGTTACCGGTGAGCAGGAAGCCCTCGACACCGCCGGCCTCCTCGTTCCAGCGGGGGCCGTAGCGCTGGTCCATGACGCCGACGAACACCCCCGTCCTGGTGCCGCGCAGCGAACCGGCGTCGATCCCGGCGCGCTCGAACGCCTCCCACGACGCCTCCAGCAGCAGCCGCTGCTGCGGGTCCATCGCCAGCGCCTCACGCGGCGAGATGCCGAACAGCGCAGCGTCGAACTCGCCCGCGTCGTAGAGGAAGCCGCCCTTGTCCGTGCTGGACCGACCGCTGCGCTCGGGGTCGGGGTCGTACAGCTCCGCGGCGTTCCAGCCGCGGTCGTCGGGGAAGTCGCCGATGGCGTCACGGCTCTCGGCGAGCAATCGCCAGAGTTCCTCGGGCGAGCGGACGTCGCCGGGCAGGCGGCAGCTCATCGCGACAATGGCGATCGGATCGTCCTGGGGGGTTGTGCCGCGTGCCTCATCGGCCGCGCCGGGGCGTCCGTCCGCGATGCCCGCGAGGTAGTCGGCCAGCCGTTCGCTGGTCGGGTGGTCGTAGAGCAGTGTGGCGGGCACGGGAACACCGGTGGCGGCGGTGAGACGGGCGCCGATCTCCGTGGCGACGGCCGAGTCCACGCCAAGCTCGCGGAAGGTGCGATGCGCGGGCACGGCGTCCGGCCCGTCATGGCCCAGCGCGGCGGCGACGGTCGAGGTGACCAGGCGTTTGGTGATCCGCTGACGTCCCCTGTCGGCGATGCCCGTGACCTGGGCCGCGACGTCGGCGGCTGGGTGGTCGACGGGCTCGGTGAGGTCACCGTGGAGCCAGTAGGGCCGGCGCTGGAAGGCGTACCCCGGCAACGGGATCGTTGTGGCACCGCTGCCTGGCCAGACCGCCTGCCAGTCGATCTCGACGCCGTGCACGTGGGCCGCGCCGAGCGCGGCGTGCCACCGGCCCAGGCCGCCCTCGTCACGGCGCAGGGTCGGCAGCACCATGGCGTCGTAACCGGCGGCCTGCGCGGTCTGCTGTATCGGGACGGTCATCACCGGGTGCGGGCTGACCTCGATGAAGGTGTCGATCCCGTCGGCCAGCGCCGCCGCCGTCGCCTGCTGGAACCGTACGGGCGCACGCAGGTTGCGGTACCAGTACGCGCTGTCCAGCACGTCGGTTTCGGATCGGCCGCCGGTCACGCCCGCGTAGAACGGCACCCGCCCAGAAACGGGAGTGAGCGTTCCGAGCCTGGCCAGCAGCGGTTCACGGAGCGGCTCCACCATCGGCGAGTGGGAGGCGAAGGCCGCCGGGACGCACTGGGCCCGTACGCCCTGGGCCGTCAGCTCCTCGACCAGTTCGCCGACGGCCGCCGCCTGCCCGGACACGACCACCGACCCCGGCCCGTTGATCGCCGACAGCCACAGGCGCCCCGGCCGGCGTTCCAGTCGGGGACGCAACTCGTCGGCGGACATCACGACCGAGGCCAGAGCGCCCTGACCGGCGAGCAGTTCGGTGGCCAGGGCGCTGCGCACCGACACCACGCGTGCCGCCTCCTCCAGCGACAGTGCGCCCGCGACACAGGCGGCGGCGATCTCGCCCTGGGAGTGGCCGATCACCGCGGCGGGCCGGACGCCGTGGGCCTGCCACAGCTCGGCCAGCGCCACGGCCACCGCGAACAGCACGGGCTGTACGACGTCGGTGGATTCGATGCCGGGTGCGCCGGGTGCGCCGCGCAGCACCGAGATGACGTCCCAGCCCGTGTAGACGGCCAGCGCGTCGGCGCAGCGGCGCATGGCGGCGCGGAAGGTCTCGTCGGAGTCGAGCAAGTCGACGGCCATGCCCGGCCACTGCCCGCCCTGGCCGGGGAACACGAACGCGACCCGCCGCGGCGCTCCGGCGATCCCGGTGCGTACCGCGGCCGACTGTTCCCCCGCCGCCAGCGCGTCGAGCCCGGCGAGCATGCCGTCGACGTCGTTCGCGGTGACGACGGCACGGTGGTCGAAGGCGGTCCTGGTCGTGGCCAGTGAGAATCCGACATCGCCCAGCCTGGGCCTGTCAGCGTCGCGGACGTGCTCGGCGAGCCGCGACGCCTGCGCGGCGAGCGCCTGCCCGTCCCGTCCGGACAGGATCCACGGACCGGGGGCGTCGGCGGTTTCGGGTACCGTGGGCTGCCGGTACTCGGAAACCACGACGTGGCAATTCGTCCCCCCCATGCCGAACGCGCTGACGCCGGCCACCCGGGGCTTACCGTCGGGCCAGGGCTCGGCGTCGTGCAGTACACGCAGGTTCAGCTCGTCGAGCGGGATCGCCGGGTTCGGCGAGCGGAAGTTCCGGCTCCTGGGCAGCAGGCCGCGGCCGACACTCAGCACCGTCTTGATCAGGCCGGCGATTCCGGCCGCGCCCTCGAGGTGACCGATGTTGGTCTTGACCGAGCCAACCGGCACCGTGGTGGTGGCACCGGTCCTGGCAGCGCCGAGAGCCGCGGCTTCGGCCGGATCGCCCACCGCGGTGCCGGTGCCGTGCAGTTCGACGTAGCCGAGCTGGTCCGTGCCGACACCGGCCGACCGCCAGGCCGACCGCACAACCTCCTGCTGCGCCATGGGGTCGGGCGCGGTGAGGTGCTCACCGCCGCCGTCGTTGTTGACGGCGCTGCCGAGGATCACCGCGCGGACCGGGTCGTTGTCGGCGAGCGCCCGCGCCAGCGGCTTGAGCACGACGATCCCGCCGCCCTCGCCGCGCACGAACCCGTTCGCCCGGGCGTCGAACGTGAAGCACCGCCCGTCCGGGGACAGGCCGCCGAAGGCCTGGGCCCGCGCCGCCACGTCCACGGCGAGGTTCAGGTGCACACCGCCCACCAGTGCCAGCTCGGACTCACCGGTGCGCAGGCTCTCACACGCCATGTGCACCGCCACCAGGGACGAGGACTGCCCGGAGTCGACGGTCAGGCTCGGTCCACGGAGGCCGAGCGCGTAGGAGACACGGTTCGCGATCATGCCGCGCTGCACACCGGCCATGGAGTGGCTGGTGACCGAGGCGAAGCCGCGCGTGGCGAGCAGAGTCGCGTAGTCGTCGGCGATGGCGCCGACGAACACCGCGGCACGGCGCCCTCGCAGCGTCGCGGGCACCATCCGCGCGTCCTCCAGCGCCTCCCAGGCGAGCTCCAGCGCGAGGCGCTGCTGGGGATCCATTGCGGCGGCGGCCCTTGGCGCGATGCCGAAGAAGCCCGCGTCGAACCCGGTCACGTCGTCGAGGAAACCGCCGCGCCGTGCCCCGGCGGGCGCCTCGGCCGTACTGGTGCGGAACCGTGCGCCGAGGCGCTCGGCCGGGATGTCGCCGACCGCGCCACGCCCCTCGGCGAGCAGTCGCCAGAACTTTTCCGGAGTGGCCGCCCCAGGCAGCCGACAGGACAGGCCGATGACCGCGATCGGCTGATTCATCTCGTTGGACAATGAGATCGCCCCCCGCTCGAACGGATCACCAGGTGACATGCAGGCGGCGCACGCCGTAGACGAACATGTCGTCCTGGAACCGCACGTGATCGATGTCTTCGGCGAGCGCGAGTCCGGGCAGCCTGCGCACCAGCGTGCCCATCGCCACCTGGAGCTCTAGCCTGGCCAGCCCCTGCCCGATGCAGTGGTGCACGCCGTGTCCCAGCGCCAAGTGGCCCCGGGCATCACGGCGGACGTCGAACCGGTCAGGGTCGGGGAACACCGACTCGTCGCGGTTCGCCGAGGGCAGCAGCACGATCAGCCCCTCGCCCGTGCGTACCAGGGTGCCGCCCACCTCAACGTCGGCGGTGGCCGCGCGGCCGATACCCCACTGAGTGATCGTGTGGAAGCGCATCATCTCCTCGACGGCGCCCTCCACCAGTGTGGGATCGGCCGCGAGTGCGGCGAGTTGCCCGGCGTCCCGCAGCAGCGACAACGCGCTCAGGCCGATCACGTTGGCCGTGGTGTCCAGCCCACCGGCCAGCAGCAGCAGCGCGAACGCGACGAGTTCCTCCTGGCTGAGTTCACCGGTGCGCACCCGTTCGACAACCAGCCTGCCGACCAGGTCCTCGGTCGGCTCGGCAGCCTTCGCGGTGACCAGCGCCTCCATGTAGCCGAACAGCGCCTGGTTGGCCTCCTCGTGCGCCGATACCGGAACGTCCCGCCGGTGCAGCGTCTCCGTCCAGCCCAGGAACAGTTTCTGGTCGGCGGCAGGCACCCCGAGCAGTTCGCAGATCACCAGCGCGGTGACCGGGCGGGCGAAGCCTGCGACGAGGTCGGCCGGGGCGGGCCCGTCCGACAGAACGTCCAGCGTGGTGTCCACGATCTCCTGCACACGCGGGCGCAGCGCCTGCATACGGCGGGTGGTGAACTCTCGCACGAGCATGGCGCGTAACCGGGTGTGTTCGGGCGGGTCGAGGGCGATGAACGCGCCGGGCAGGATCAGCGGCGGCACGAAGATCTTCGGATAGCCCGGCGCGGTCATGTCAGAGCTGAATCGGACGTCACCTAGCACAGCACGCGCGTCCTCGTGCCGGGTGACCAGCCACGCCTCGTCCCCTACCGCCGGTCGCACCTTGACCAGGCCCTGCCGGGCGCGCCACTGGCCGTACTCCGGCGCCAGGTCCATGGGGCAGCCCGCAGGACGGGGCTGTGGGAACGGCACCGCCTCCGCGCTTACCACGTGACCGGCAGTTCGCGCGGGCTGAAGACCAGCGAGTTGTCACGGTAGGGTAGTTCGGCGGCGGGCACGGCCAGGCGCAGGCCGGGGATGCGCCGGACCAGCGTGCCGATGGCCACCTGCAACTCGACACGCGCCAGGAACTTGCCGACACAGTTGTGGATGCCGTGCCCGAAGGTCATCGGATCGAGTCCCTGGCGACCGATGTCTAACTCGTCGGGCCGCGCGTACGCCTTCTCGTCCCGTCCGCCGGAGGGGGTGAGCAGAATGACGCCCTCTCCAGCGCGGATGAGCCGGCCTCCGAGTTCCACGTCTTCGACGGCGACTCGTCCAATACCGAACTGCAGTGTGTTCTGGTACCGGAAGATCTCCTCAACCGCCGACTGAATGAGAGAAGGGTCGTTCCTCAGGCGGTCGAGCTGGGATGGGTTCTCCAGCAGGGACAGTACCCCCAGTGCGATAGAACTCGCCGTCGTGTCAAATCCCGCCGCCAGCAGCATCAGACCGATGACGACGACCTCCTGCCGGGTCAGCTCACCCTGCCGGATCTGCACGCCGGCCAGCTGACCGAGCAGATCATCGGTCGGCTCGGCCTCCTTGGCGGCGACCAGGGCGTACATGTATTCGAAGAGGTTGCCGAACGCCTTCGTTTGCTGTTCTGCCGTGGCGTCGCGTTCGATCAGCGTGAGAATCCACTTACCAAACCGGTCACGATCGGGAAAGGGAACGCCGAGAAAGTCGCAAATGACCGCAGCGGGAAGCAATGACGAGAAATTCGCAATGAGATCGACCGGCCGCGGGCCCGTGAGCAGGTCATCGACGAGACCGTCCACCATCTCCTGGATACGCGAACGTAATTTCTCGGCGGCACGGCTGGTAAACCAACTCGCAATGGTACGCCGATAACGGGTGTGCTCGGGAGGGTCCATCGCCACGAATGCGCCTGGCTGGCGTTCACCAGGCACATAGAATCGCGGATAGCCGGGGTGGGTCATGTCCGAACTGAACCGCAGGTCGCTGAAGGCGAAACGAATATCGTCATACCTGGTCACCAGCCACGCGAGGTCCCCCGTAGGGGTAACGACCCTGGTGACGGGGGCGGCGCCGCGAAGGTCCTCATACTGTGACGGCAGGTCCAGCGGGCTTACCGCGGCGCGGGCAAAGGGAAAGTTCATCGATTCAACGCGAGACGCAGGCATGATTCATCATTTCCTAGAGCCGGCATAACAAAATGGTGGCGGCATATATTTTCAGCGAAATGAAGTAAGCCGGTAACATCCGAAATCGATGTCAGCACATGACAACTCCTCGACTTTACAAGCCGATATATGCCCCGTCAACCCCCATCGACGCGGCGGCAACACGTTTTCTCAAAGAACTTTGCAAGATCCTGTCACTTGACATCTTCACTTTACGGACAGTCCCTAACTCTCGGGTAAACAGATGTCAACTTCGCTTGAAACGAGGGCGACAGAATCGTTCACCTCTTCCGACTGGGGAGAATGAGCACGGCAGATACCCATCGGGGGTATTCAGCCCGAGCGCCGCGGCCGGCGGGCAGACGGTGCTCGTCGACCTCGGGACCACCCCGAGGAAACGGGCACGAGATGGCGTGTTCTCTCACCTCGAGGGGCGCACCGCGAGGCGGGTGCCGCGGCGCCAGATGGCGCGGGTGTTGAGTGTGTCGGAGATGGTCTGCGTGGGGTCGCCGTCGACCAGCAGGAGGTCGGCGCGCAGACCCTCGGCGATGCGGCCACGGTCGGTGAGGGCGAAGCGGCGGGCGGTGGTGGCGGTCGCGGCGCGCAGGGCCTGGGACGGGGTGAGCCCTGCCCGGACGAGATGCTGAAGTTCGTGGTGGACGCTGGCACCGTGCGCGACACCGCCCAAGAACGGAAACGCCATAGAGGAGTCGGTGCCCGCCAGCACGTCAACGCCCGCGTCGCTGAGAGCCTTCACCGTGTTCAGGACGTCTTGGAGTTTGCCTTGCGGGTAGCGGTTGAAACTGGAGCGCAGCGTCTCGTCCCAGGCCGGGTCAAGGCGGGCGGCGACTCGTGGGTCGTCGGCGAATTCGCTGCCGGTGATGCCCATGAGCGAGGCATTGAGGACGACGCACGGGACGACGAACATTCCGGCGTCCTTGATCATGGTGATGATCTCATCGGTGTGGGGCCGGTCCATGAACAGGTGAGCCAGGCCGTCGACACCGGCCTCGATGGCCATGCGTGTGGCGTCCACCGTCAGGGCGTGGGCGACGGTGAGCGCGCCATACCTGTTCGCCTTGGCCACGCCGGCGTTCAGGGTGGCCTGGTCGAGCATCGGCAGGCCTGGGTGCCCCTCGACGCCGCCGTCGTCGATCATGAACTTGATGTAGTCCGAGCCTCGCGCGATCAGCTGCGGGACGAAGGCGGCGGCCTGCTCCGGAGTCGTGGAGAAGGGCCGCAGCGGAGGCTCACCGGCGTCCGGCCCCCTACCCTCGGGGAAGGGGGCGAACCCGTCGGGGAACAGCTCGCTGGGATGCCCTCCTGGCGGAGTGATGGCGAAACCCGCGGACCGCACGTCGGCCACGGTGTCGTCCTCAGTGATGTGGGCCCGCCTGTCGCGGGTGTTGGTGCCCTGCATCTCCAGCTCGGTGGTCACCCCGAAGCGCAGCGCGAGCGCGAGGCTCTCCTTGCCGGTGTGGACGTGTGCGTCGATCAGGCCCGGCATCAAAGTCGCTCCGGTGCCGTCGACGACCTCACTCCCGTCCGGGATCTCGCCGCCGATACGGACGATTCGCTCGCCGTCGATGAGCACGGTGGTCACACCCAGCGTCTTCTCGCCGTCGAAGACACGGGCACCGGTGATGGCGGTCACGGTCATTGTGTAAGACCTCGCTCTCGCTAAACGGTGGACTCCTCTCGAATGTATACCTAAAGCTATGGATATAGCTATCGATATGATTATGTGAAGGTGGATGCACCTCTTAGAATGACTTCCATGGTCAGCCCGCCGCCCTGCCCCGAACCCGATGACAAGACCCTTCTGCACCAGGTCGGGCCTGCGCTGTCACGCCTGCGCCGCCGGGCACCCGCAGATCGCAGAGACCTGACACGCAACATCGTGTTGAACGTGATCGCGGACGCGCCCGAAGAGATCACCGTGGGCGCGGTCGCCGCCGAGATGGGTGTCACCCAGCCCGTCGCCAGCCGCGCCATCTCGGCCTGCATCGCCGAGGGACTGCTGCGCCGTACCGCTTCCCAGGCCGATGGCCGGCGCACAGTCCTTGAACTCACGCAGGCCGGAGAAGTCGAACGGCGTCGTTTCGCGTCCGAGCAAAGCGACGCCTTCGAATGCATCACCTCGGCGTGGGATCCCGCCGAACGCCGCCAGTTCGCCCAGTTCCTGATTCGGTACAGCCACGACAGCGCCAACTGGTCCGCACGCCGCCACCGCCGCGGCGGCCAGGGGGACGATGAGCGCCCCGCCCAAGACCCGGCGTGAGCAGCCGGGCCCGCGTCAGCGCCGCGACATTGGGCTTTTCGATCGGGACAAGCCCGACATCGCAGGCTTTGGCCATGATTTTTCTACGGCGGCAGGGGCGCGTGGCCGATGTCCGCGCCACGGATGATGCGCCCGTCCTGCCTGCGGGCCGGTCTCACAGGCCCAGTACGGCCCGCATCGCCGCCCGGCAGCGTCGCGGGTCGGTGAGCAGGTCGGTGGAGCCGCCGAGCTGGTCGGCCGAGCCGATGGGGGGAAGCTCCCGGATCTCGGAGGCGGTGATGCCGCGGGTGAGCGCGTCAGCGAAACGCTGGGCGCCGATGACCTGGAAGGGCCGGTCGTGGAAGCCCCGGGTCGTGACCGGTAGTGCCTCGCTCAGGCCCAGCCGGTTGTGCAGGGCGGCCACCCGCTGGTAGGCGTCGCTCAGGTGCCGCTCACGGGTGCGCCAGTCACCAGCGGCGACGGCCTGCGACAGCGCCTCGCCCAGTTCCGCCGTTCCCGACAGGCGGGCGAAGGCGCCGCCGACCCATTTGGGATACGGCGGGTAGCGGCGACGCATCAGCAAGACCAGCCGCATCAGCTCGCCGGCCAGGGTGGCGGTGAGCACGGCGGAGCCGAGGTCGTCTCCGGTCTCGCCACACCGGCCGGGGAAGGCCTCCAGCTGGGCCAGGCGTCTCCACTGGCAGGCCAACACGTAGCGTTCCAGATCGGGCGGATACCAGCGCAGCGCGGAGCGGGCGTCGTGCAGGACGCCCAGGCCATCGTGGAAGACCTCGCCGGAGGTGACCTCGGCCAGCCTCTGCCAGGGGGCGGCCAGCCAGTCCAGCGTGGTGACGGCCCGCAGCGGGTCGAAGCCCAGCTTCTGGGTGAACCAGGTGGCGACGTCGGTGACGTGGGTGCCGCCGTTGCCGTCCGGGATGACCGGGTAGCCGCAGAAAGTGCCCGGCAGGCCGCGGGCGAGAGTGGCCCCGATCTGCCCGACCTGGCCGGGGGCGACGAACAGCACCACCCTTGGACCCCAGTCGTGGTCGGTTGAGCGTTCGGTGTCAAAGGCCAGCACCTCCGAACCGGGTCCGATCAGCGCCGCGCTGTGTGGCACATCGGCGACGATGGGCTGCACAACCTGCGTGTAGAAGTCGCGTGAAAGCTGCAGACCAGGGACGAAACTGGACATCATTTCGTTCACTTTGCCTGGCGGAACGGCCTCGCGCACCCGGTTTTCCGTGCGGGGAAGAGGTTGGACGAGCGAAGGTGCCCTCGCTCAGGAAGGCCTGGACGGCGTACCCGTTGTTCACATGAGACCGGTAGGGTCACACCGCCCGGCACCGACCACGGCGTACGGCGACAAGAAGGAGCCGGGTGAACAGCGAGCAGGAGTCCACGGCCGAACATGTGGGACTGGGCACGCTCGCCCGAGAGTGGGGCCGGATCGGCTGCATCGGATTCGGTGGCCCGCCCACCCATATCGCCCTGCTGCGCCGGCTGTGCGTCGAGCGCCGCGCCTGGATGTCGGCAACGGAATTCGAAGACGGGATCGCCGCGACGAACCTGCTGCCCGGGCCTGCCTCAACCCAGCTGGCGATCTTCATCGCCTGGCGGCTGCGTGGTCTGCCCGGCGCCCTGGTCGGCGGACTCTGCTTCATCGTCCCCGGCCTGGCACTGATCCTTGCCTTGGCCGCGCTGTTCCTGGGCGGCGACCCACCCCTGTGGGTGCGTGGGGCGACAGCGGGCGCCGGATCCGCGGTCGCCGCGGTCGCCGTGCAGGCGGCGGCCCACCTGGTTCCGGACAGTTGGAAGCGGGCCGGGACCAGAGCCGCCGGGCGCTCACGGTGGATCGCCTACGCCCTGGTCGGCGCGGTCGCGGCCGCGGTGACCGGCCCCTGGCTGGTTTTGATCCTGGTCGCGACCGGTCTTTGGGAAGTCGCCGTCCGTGCCCGCCACAGCCCTCGGCAGGCGGCGCTGTGGCCCTTACCGCTGACGGCCGCCGCTCCGGCGGCCGGAGGCCTGCTCGCCCTGGCATGGGTGGCCTTCAAGGTCGGCGCTCTGTCCTACGGCGGTGGCTTCGTGATCATCCCGCTCATGCAGGCCGACGCCGTGCACCATTACCACTGGATGACCGACGGCCAGTTCCTCAACGCCGTCGCCCTGGGCCAGATCACCCCCGGGCCGGTCGTGCAGACCGTTGCGGTGGTCGGCTACGCGGCCGCCGGGATCACCGGCGGCCTGCTGGCGGCCGCCGTCGCCTTCACTCCCTCCTTCCTGTTCGTCATCGTCGGCGGCCCCCGATTCGCCAGAATCCGGGCTCATACCGGTGTGCAGGCGTTCTTCGCCGGTGCCGGTCCGGCGGTGATCGGCGCCATCGCCGGCTCGGCGATCCCCCTGGCCCTGGCCCTGCACCACGTCTGGCAGTACGCCGTCCTCGCCTGCGCCGCGGCGTGGCTGCTGACCGCCCGCCGGAATGTGGTCCCCGCGCTGCTCGCCGCCGCCGCCCTCGGCGTCGCCGCCGCTCTGGCCGGCTGGCCCGTCACCTGATCCCGCCTCTCAGCACGATCACCTCGCCCGCCGGGAGGCGTCCATCCACGTCCTCACTGTCAGGTCAAGCGGACGTCGCAGACCTTCGCCTCGGGAGCGACGAAGCCCAGCAGCCGCATCCCCTCCTCCTGCAGTGCCTGGCGCTCCCGCGCCGCCACCGGCTCGAACAGCTTCACCTCGAGCACCGCTTCTTCGCGTGTGGAGGTCGCCTTCCACATGCCTCGCACGAACCCGTCGACCAGCACCACCGCTCTGATGATGCCGTTGACGGTGAAAACCCTCGCACGGTACGGATCGTCCATGATCCGGGTTCGGGTCTGCTCTCCGAACGACAGCAGCATGTTGTCGAACTCCGACAGGTAGCGCACCGGGGCGATCGTTTCGGCGTCGGGCAGGACGGCCTCCGGCAGGTCGAACAACCGCACGCCGTCCTCGGTCACGAAGGGGCGCAGATCCATGCCGCGCACGACCTCGGTCAGCCGTGTCATCCCCGACCACCGCTGGATGTCCATGACCGTCGCCGGGCCGTAGGCGGCCAGGTAGCGGCGGATCGTCTCGGCGGGATCCGGCGTGCTGTCCAGGGGGCGCCCCAACCACGCCTCCGCACTGGTGTGGGCGGGCTGGCCGCCCACACCCCAGATGCCCCGGGGCGGCACCTGCACCAGCGCCACCGTGTTGCGCACGCCGTTGACCAGATCGGCCGCCACCCGATCCGGCCACCGCTCCAGCAGACGCCGCCCCAGCTCACCGAAGGTGAGGGGCCGCTCCTCCACCAGTGCCCTCCCCGTCTCCGCCAGCTCCGCCAGGTCCAGCCCGGCCAGCCCCTTGCCCTGTGAGCTCCGCAGACCGCGGATCAGCATCGGTTGCAGCAGCGGCCGCAGGGCCAGGCAGTCTTCCGCGGCGACCAGGTGGATGGTCGAGCGCATCAGCACGACCCTGACGGCCAGCCGCTCATGCAGCAGCCGCGCGAGATCTTCGTGCTCGAAGTCGGCGAGGCGGCTCCACAACCCGATGTAGGGCGGGTTCGGAGCCTGGGCCTGCATGCCGTACAGGTGCCGGACCGCCTCTAGCGCGGTCAGCTCGGCCCGCGCGAGCAACAGCTGACGGTGCAGGGTGGCCCGGTTGAGCGCACGCCTGCTGAGCACCTCGGGCATCCGTTTCCCCTCATCTCGTATTTTCGGTCCAGACATCATATCAGAACGGAATAGTTCGTTCCCAACGATTCGACGTCGCGATATGGAACTTGACATTTTCAATACGAACGTACATATTGATTGCTATGGCGAGACCATCGAAGAAGGACCAGATCCTCGACAAGGGGATGCAGACCGTCCGCCGAACGGGCCTGGTGGGTGCGAGCGTCCGCGACATCACGGCGGCGGCAGAGGTGCCGCTGGGGTCGTTCGGCAACCACTTCTCCTCCAAGGAGGCATTCGGGCTGGCGGTGATCGACCACTACTTCGCCGACGTGCGCACGGTCGTCACCGCGACGCTGGAGGACACCTCCCTGCCACCGCTCGCCCGGCTGCGGGCCTACTTCGACGCGATCACCGAGCGGCTCGAAGCGCGCGAGTGGCACGACGGATGCCTGATCGGCAACACCAGCGCGGACTCGACGGAGACCAGCGAGGCGATCCGCACCCACCTGTCGGCGGTGTTCGCCGACTGGCACGAGCCGTTCGCGCGCTGCCTCGACGAGGCGGCGCGGTCGGGCGAGATCGCGTTGCCGCTGCCGGCGCTCGACCTCGCGGACTTTCTGATGGCCTCATGGCAGGGGGCGATGCTGCGAATGAAGGTCGAGCGCTCGCCCGAGCCACTGGAGCGGTTCAAGACGGTCGTGTTCGGCACGGTACTCGCACCGCGCGGCTGACCCCCACACACTCACGACAGTTTTCGAAAAGGACAACACGACCATGAGTACGCACACGCATGTTCCCGCCCACGTCGCGACGGCCGATCCGCACCCCCGGCGAGAAGTCGAGGTGCTGGGCACGCACATGAGCTACGTCGACACCGGGCACGGCGATCCGGTGGTGTTCCTGCACGGGAACCCGACATCGTCGTACCTGTGGCGCAACGTGATCCCGTATCTCGCCGACGCGCGCCGGTGCCTGGCACCGGACCTGGTCGGGATGGGCACCTCGGGGCCTGCGCCCGACGGGGCCTATCGCTTCGCCGACCACGCCCGGTACCTGGACGCGTGGTTCGACGCGGTGCTGCCCGAGGGGCAGATCACACTGGTGCTGCACGACTGGGGATCGGCGCTCGGGTTCCACTGGGCGCACCGGCATCCGGAGCGAGTCAGCAAAATCGCCTACATGGAGGCGATCGTGCAACCGCGTCTCTGGGCCGACTTCCCCGAGGGCCGCGACACACTGTTCCGCGCGATGCGCGGGCCCAAGGGTGAGGAACTGATCCTGGACCAGAACTTCTTCGTCGAGACGGTGCTGCCCAAGAGCGTGCTCAGGACGCTGGACGAGCGCGAGATGGAGGCCTACCGTGCGCCGTTCCGCACCCGGGAGTCACGCATGCCCACGCTGGTCTTCCCGCGCGAACTCCCCATCGACGGAACACCACAGGACGTGGCCGAGACGATCGAGGCGTACGGCCGCTGGCTCGCGCAGAGCCCGGTCCCGAAGCTGCTGATCTCCGCGGAACCGGGAGCGATCCTGGTCGGACGGGCCTTGGACTTCGCGCGGACATGGCCGAATCAGCGCGAGGTTGCGGTGCGCGGCATCCACTACGTGCAGGAGGACTCCCCGCACGAGATCGGGTCGGAGGTGAGGGAGTTCGTCCTCCGGTCCTAGGTTCCGTCTCATGGATCATCTGAGCCGGCGCAGCAGGCAGGCGATACTCACCGCCGAGTGGTGCGCGGTGAGCTTGTCGTGGCGGACAGCGATGCCTCCGACGTGCTTGAGCCCGGCTGAGGTGGCGTCCGGGGACGGCTGCGTACGGCTCGCGGTGGCATGGCGAGTGGCGAACGACACCTGACCTAGCGCCGCGGTCAGCGTGTCGGCCGGTTGGATGGGCAGGTCGCGGGAGCGCCAGGCGATGTAGCCGTCCGGCCGGATGAGGGTCGCGCCGTCCCGGGAGAGCCCGAAGGCGCGAAGGAACTCTCCCGGCCCGTGCGGCCGAAGCCGGTCGCCGATCCGTTGGTGGTCCACTGTGACGCCGGTCCGCTCGGTGGCTTCCCCAGCCGCAGGTCGGCCGGCACCTGCGGGATGTGCGCCCCCAATCCGACTGCTCGAAGGAGTTCCATCGTTCTGGGGTGTAGCCGACCGCGCGTGGATGCGGCGAACTCGCGGTACGGCGCTCGACCACCAGCGCGGGAACCCCGCACCAGGACAGGAACACCGCCGCCGACAGGCCTACCAGCCCACCGCCGAGGACCAGCACCGATGTTGATTCCGTTTGCATGACCCTCCTCGGCCCGCGCGGGTTCAAGAACCGCCGGGTGCTTTAAGACGGCGCTGCAGATCCGCCGATGTTCCCGATGCCGGTGTGCAGGATGTCGAGTGCCCGGCCGACCGTTTCGGTCAGGGCGGCGATGATCTGTTCGGGCGACCGGCCCGCGGCCCGCAGCCGTGCCGCCTCGTCGATCATGGCGGTGACGGTGGTCAGGATGAAGGCGGCGATCGCCCGCGCCGCGACAGGGCCCAAATGCGCAGGCACCCGGTCGGACAGGATCGCCGCCAGGTCCTCCTGGTAACGAGAGCCGCGCAGCCGCAACGCGTCCTGCAGCGCGGGACTGTTCTGGATGACGGTGAAGACACCGGCGAGTCGATCGTCGGCCACGGTCCGGGGATCTCCGCCGTCCGGCGCCTCCGGCATCTCCGGCAGGTGGGCGAACAGGCGCGGCAGCTCGTCCTTGAGGAATTCCGGCAGCGAGGTGCCCAAGGGAAGCTGGTCGATCAGGTCGATCACATCGGCCTCGACCGGGCGGTGCCAGGCGAGGAGGAGGTCCTCCTTGGCCGGGAAGTGATTGACAACGGTCTGTTTCGCGACGTCCGCGGCTTCGGCGATCTCGGCGATGGTCACGGCGTCGTAGCCTCGCTCGCTGAACATGGCCAGTGCGGTGTTGGCGATCCGCTCCCTGGTCTGGCGCCGCCGCCGTTCGTGCCGGGACCTTACGGGCTCTTCCTGAGGCTGTGGCTGGCCGCTGCCTCCTGTACCGGTACTCATATAGGTACCGTAACAGACTTAGGTCGGTATCAACATTGGTATCAGACTAATATTCGATCGCTCCCACGGCGGCGCGGCACCGTGGAAGGCGATCCCGGCCCGGTCCCGACGCTCACCGGTTCGTCCAGGATCTTCCGGCGCCGCCGACGCCCGGCGGTTCGTGATCACCGAGAGCATCGCCGCCCCGGAGACAGGTGATACATAAGTAACTTAAATAAAGAGGTGATATATTCTCCCCGTGATGCCGAGGAGCTCCGTGGTGACCTCACCATGGAGGAGTTCACCAGGATCCTCGTCTCTCAACGGCCGGCCCCGACCGGGCGCCTCGGGCGTCCCGCTTGCGAAGGGAACCCCCATGGCGAACACGAACCTTCCGTTCGAGCCAACGCCGATCCACGTCGCCGACAGCGTGCTCGACGACCTCAAGTCGCGGCTGCGGCTCACCCGCTGGCCCGTCGACGCGGGCAACGACGACTGGTACTACGGCGTCAGCCGTGCCTACCTGGAAGAGTTGGCCGACTACTGGCTCCACCGGTACGACTGGCGCAAGGCCGAGGCCGCGATCAATGCCTACGAGCACTACCGGGTGACCGTGGACGGCGTGCCCGTCCACTTCATGCGCAAGCCCGGCGTGGGCCCCGACCCTGTCCCGCTCATCCTCACCCATGGCTGGCCCTGGACCTTCTGGCACTGGTCCAAGGTCATCGACCCCCTCGCCGACCCCGCCGCCTTCGGGGGCGACCCCGCCGACGCCTTCGACGTCATCGTTCCCTCTTTGCCCGGCTTCGGTTTCTCCACCCCGCTACCGGACAACCCGGACATGAACTTCTGGAAGGTCGCAGACCTCTGGCACACCCTGATGACCGACATGCTCGGCCATCGGAAGTACGCCGCCGCGGGGTGTGACATCGGAGCCCTGGTCACCGGCCAGCTCGGACACAAGTACGCCGAAGAACTCCACGCGATCCATATCGGCTCCGGCCAGAAGCTCACCTTCTTCAACGGTGACCGCGCCTGGGACCTCAGCGGCGGCCTGCCCATTCCCGATGGCCTGCCCGAGAGCGTCCACAGCCGGATCGTCGCCCTGGACCGGCGCTTCGCCGCACATCTCGCCGTCCACGTCCTCGGCTCCAGCACCCTCGCCCACGGCCTCAGCGACTCGCCCGCGGGTCTGCTCGCCTGGATCCTGGAGCGCTGGGCCAAGTGGAGCGACAACCACGGCGACGTCGAGAACGTCTTCTCCAAGGACGACATCCTCACCCACGCCATGATCTTCTGGGTTGGCAACACCATCGGCACCTCGATGCGCTACTACGCCAACGCGAACCGCTACCCGTGGACCCCGTCCCACGACCGCCTGCCGGCCATCGAAGCCCCAACCGGCATCACCTTCGTCGGATACGAGAACCCGCCCGGCGTCACCACCGACCAGCGCGTCCAGAACTTCCTCGACTCCGAACGCGCGGACTGGTACAACCACGTCAATCTCACCGTTCACCACGACGGCGGCCACTTCATCCCCTGGGAAATCCCCGACGGCTGGGTCGCCGACCTGCGTCGCACCTTCCGCGGACGACACTGAATCCCGCCCGCCGGATGCCCGAGCGCTATTTGAACGCCCCGGCTTCCCCTGGGACGTCCTCCCGTGGACCCTCCGACACCGCGGCGCGGTATCCGCCGGGCGGCAGGCCGACGACCCTGCGGAACGCGGCGCTGAACGCGAACTCACCGCTGTAGCCGACGGACGAGGCGACCTCGCCGAGGGTGAGGCCCGGACGCTCTCGCAACATCGTCTTCGCCACCTCCATGCGCCATCGGGTCAGATGCGCGAACGGGCTCTCTCCCACGAGTTCGCGGAACCGGTGCGCGAAGGCCGCCCGGCTCATGCCGGCCGTACGCGCGAGGGTGACGACGCTCCACGGGCGTTCCGGCGCGCCGTAGAGCGCGTCCAGGGCCCGGGCGATGCGCTCGTCGGTCAGCGCGGCACGCCATGAACCGGCAGCCGCGGGCCGCTCGAGTTCCTCGCGGATGCCTTGCAACAGCAGCAACTCGGCCAGCCGGGCGGCGATGAGCGGCGAGCCGCGCCGCGGCTCGCGTACCTCGTCACGGAGGAGATCGAGGAGCCGGCCGAGCCCGGCTACCGGCTCGCCTGAGCCGCCCGCGGGAAAACGCACCACCGTCGGGAGCGCCCGCATGAGCAGCGCCCGGGCGGCACCCACCATGCTCAGTTCGGCACACAGCAACACGGTCCTCGCGCCGCCGCCACCGTGGCGACGTCTCATGGACAAAGCACCCGGCGTCGCGGGTGCCTGCCAGCTCGCCTCGTCTTCGACCGGGGCACCCGGTTGATGCCTCAACGCGTACGGTGCGCCGTGCGGGAGGATCAGGACATCTCCCTGTCCGATACGGGTTTCGCGCCCGTCCAGTTCCAGCCACATCTCGCCCTCGAGCAGGTGGTGCAGCGAGACGGTGTCGCGCGGGCCGAGTTTCGCACCCCAGGGCGCGCCGAGCTCGATCCGCCCGAACACGCCCGTGGTGATCCGCACATGACGCAGCAGCGCGCCGAGAACGTCTGCCACCGGACGATCACGCATGGCACCTGGACTCTGACGCATACCCAGTGGACTCGCCGCTTCCTAAGGTGAATCATCCCCTCACCAAGGAGACAACGTTGGACATCTTCATCACCGGCGCGAGCGGATTCATCGGCTCAGCGTTGACACGCGTCCTCGTCACCCGTGGACACCGCGTTCGCGGCCTGGCGCGCGACGACGCAGCCGAAGCCAAGGTTCGCGCCGCAGGCGGACAGCCCGTCCGCGGCAGTCTAACCGACCTCACCGTGCTCGCACGCGAGGCGGACGCGGGTGACGGCGTGGTGCACACCGCGGCGAGCAACGGTGACGACCGTCCCGCGATCGACGCGGCAGCGGTCACCTCGATGCTCGCGTCGATGGCCGGCGGCGCCTTCGTGACGACCACCGGAGCGCCGCGAGCGCGGTCGTCCCGGGTGCCGGTCACCGAAGACGACACCGCGGACGCGGTCGGGCCGCTCGCCTGGCTCGCCGAGGCGGAGTCCCGGGTGCTCGGCGCCCAGGGCGTTCACGGGGCCGTCGTACGGCCTCCGATGGTCTACGGTGACGGAGCGGGTCCCGTCGCCGGACTGGTCCAGCGCGCACGCGCGGACGGCGTGGCCCGTTACGTCGGCACCGGAGAGAACCGCTGGTCCACGGTGCACGTCAGCGACCTCGCGCTCGCCTACGCGTTGGTGCTCGAGTCCGGCGCGACCGGTGTGTTCCACGCCGCCGAAGCGACACCGGTGCCGATGGCCGACCTCTTCTCGGCGATCGGGGACGCCGCCGGAGTGCCCGTGCGCTCATGGAGCCTTGCCGAGGCGCTGGAGACATACGGTTTCCTGGCGGGTTTCCTGGCGGCGGACGCGGCACTCGACGCGAGCAGGTTGCGCGGGCTCGGCTGGTCACCGAGGTTCGGAGAGACGCTGACCGGAATATGCGGCGCGCTCCGCAACCCCGCGCAGCGGTACACCGCCGCCTGACACTTCGAAGCGGGACGCCCACTCCCTCAAATGTGTCGAAAAATGATAAATTAGGTACTTTATTCCGTTTTAGTATCTTCGGCCGTGCCGCATCACTTTTCGTATCACCCCGGCTGCGGCACTGGACCGCCGAGCATGAGGGCTATGACGTCGGCATGAGGAATCCCCGAGCTGACGACGACGTCCTGAACCGTGCGCGCCGGCTGGGAGCCGGCTTCAGGGCGTCCCGTACCGCCCGCCGCATGGCTCTGCTGGCGCCGTGCGCGGCTCTGCTGATCACAGGCTGCGCCGTGCCCACAGGGGCGGCTTTCACGGCCCTCTCCGACGCGTCGGCCACACCCGCGGCGACGGCGAGCGCCTCGGGCCCCACTCCGTCGACACTGAAGCCCATTGATCCGGCCGTGTTCCAGTCCGCCGTTGCGCGTGCGGCGAAAAAGCTCATGGTTCCCGGCGCGATGGTCCTGCTCCGCACTCCGCGGGGAACCTTCCGGGCGACCGTCGGCACGACCGAGTTGGACACGACCAAACCGCCCACTACGGGCGACCACCTCCGGATCGCCTCCAACACCAAGACCATGACCTCGGCGCTGATCGTCCTCCTCGCCCAGGACGGCAGGCTCCGGCTGAGCGACCCGGTGTCCGCCTACGTTCCCGGAGTGCCCAACGGCGAACACATCACCATCGCCGAACTGCTGAAGATGCGCAGCGGACTCTACAACTACACCGACGCCCCCGAACTCGCGGCGACCATGGACGCCGTCCCAAGCAGGGCCGTGACGCCGCAGGCGATGTTGTCCATCGCGTTCCGGCACCCGCCGAACTTCGCGCCCGGCACGTCCTACGAGTACAGCAACACCAACTACGCGCTGCTGGGCCTCGTCGCCGAGAAGGCGGGCGGCCACCCGCTGGCCCAGCAGCTCCGGGACCGGCTGTTCACCCCGCTCGGCCTGGCGGGGACGTCGCTACCCGGCGCCGACGACCTGTCCCTCCCCGCCCCCTATTCACACGGCTACATGTACGGCGGTTCGGCCTACGCGCTGGTCGACCGGCCCTACCCCGCCGACATGCAAGCGGCGGCCCGGTCGGGAAAGCTCCGGCCGGTGGACTACACCCATCAGAACCCCTCCTACGCCACCGCCGCCGGAGGCGTCATCTCAACCGCGGACGACCTGGCCACCTGGATCCGGGCCCTGGTGACGGGCAAGGTCCTCAACCCCGCGTTCCAACGGCAGTGGCTGCACAGCCCGCAAGCCGAGGACCCGGCCACGCCCGATGGGAAGAAGTACGGATACGGCATCGCCTACCAGCGCTTCGGTCCGAACGCCTCGATGTACTACCACGGCGGTGAACTCCCCGGCTTCAACTCCTTCATCGGCCACGACCCGGACAACGACGTCATGCTCGTGATCTGGACGAACCTGACCCTGTCGCCCGACGGCCGGACCACTGCCATCGCCCTGCTGCCCACCGTCCTCAACCAGGTCTACGCCGGCCTCTCCCTCCCCACCGGCTAAGCGCCGCTCACGGGGTGTGTCATCGGGCGGCCATCGGCTCATGGCCGGACGAGCGCAGCCGGTGGGTGAGGCTGGTGTGGCGGCGCCCTGCGCCACGGGTCCGCACCGCCTGCGCGAGCGCCCTGCGCGAACCGACGATGACGACGAGCTTCTTGGCCCTGGTGATCGCGGTGTAGAGCAGGTTGCGCTGCAGCATCATCCACGCGCTGGTCGCCAGCGGGATGACCACCGCTGGATACTCGCTGCCCTGGGAGCGGTGGATGGACACCGCGTAGGCGTGGGCCAGCTCGTCGAGCTCGTCGAAGGCGTACTCGACGTTCTCGTCCTCGTCGGTCAGCACAGTCAACTTGTGGTCGTCCGGCTTGATGTCGACCACCAGGCCCACGGTGCCGTTGAACACCCCCGCCGCGCCCTTGTCGTAGTTGTTGCGCAGCTGGGTGACCTTGTCGCCGACCCGGAAGACGCGCCCGCCGTAACGGCGCTCCGGCATGCCCTCCCGCGAAGGGGTCAGCGCCTCCTGTAGCGCGGTGTTGAGGTTGCCGGCCCCCGCCGCACCCCGATGCATCGGCGCCAGCACCTGCACGTCCCTGCGCGGGTTGAGGCCGAACTTGCGCGGGATCCGGTTGGCCACCACGTCCACCGTCAGCGCCGCGATCTCCTCGGGCTCGTCACAGGGGAAGAGGAAGAAGTCGGTCATGCCTTCCAGCGCCGGGGACAGGCCGGTGTTGACCCGGTGGGCGTTGGTGACCACGCCCGACTCCTGGGCCTGGCGGAAGATGTGCGTCAGCCGTACGCGGGGGATCTCCTCCTCTGCGGCCAGCAGGTCGCGCAGCACCTCGCCGGCGCCGACGGAGGGCAGCTGGTCGACGTCCCCGACGAACAGCAGGTGGGTGCCCGGGGCGACGGCCTTGACCAGCTTGTTCGCCAGCAGCAGGTCCAGCATTGAGGACTCGTCGACGACGACCAGGTCGGCGTCCAGGGGGTTGTCACGGTCAAAGGTGGCGTCCCCGCCGGGACGCAGCTGCAGCAGCCGGTGCACGGTGGTCGCCTCGTGGCCGGTCAGCTCCGAGAGCCTCTTGGCGGCTCTGCCGGTCGGCGCGGCCAGGATCACCTTGGCCTTCTTCGCCCGGGCCAGGGTGACGATGGAACGCACGGTGAAGCTCTTGCCGCAGCCGGGCCCGCCGGTCAGCACCGCGACCTTCTCGCTCAGCGCGAGCCGTACGGCCTGGGCCTGTTCCGCGGCGAGCTCGGCGTTGGTCTGCTTGCGCAGCCACTCGAGGGCCACGTCCCAGTCGACGGACCTGAAGGCGCCGAGCCGATCGTGCCCCGAGTGCAGCAGCCCGCGCAACGCGCCCGCCAGCGACAGCTCGGCACGGTGGAAGGGAACCAGGTATACCGCGGGAACGGTGCTGTCACCGGCGGGCACCTCCTCACGGACCACGCCCTCCTCCGCGACGAGTTCCTCCAGGCACTGGGCGGTCAGCTCGGCCGGGACCTCCAGGATCTTGACCGCGTCGCCGACGAGGTTGGGCGCGGGAAGGTAGCAGTGGCCGTCGTCCGCGGCCTGGGACAGGGTGTAACGCAGGCCCGCCTTGACCCGCTCGGGACTGTCGTGCGGGATGCCGACGGCCTGGGCGATGGTGTCCGCGGTCTTGAAGCCGATCCCCCACACGTCATCGGCCAGCCGGTACGGCTCGCTCTTGACCACCGTGATGGAGGCGTCGCCGTACTGCTTGAAGATCCGCACCGCAATGGAGGTGGAAACCCCGACCCCCTGCAGGAAGATCATCACTTCTTTGATGACCTTCTGCTCCTCCCACGCGACGGCGATCATCTTGGTCCGCTTCGGACCGAGCCCGGGAACCTCGACCAGCCGCTCGGGCACGGTCTCGATGATCTCCAGGGTGTCGACCCCGAAGTGGTCGACGATCCGCTCGGCCATCTTCGGCCCGATGCCCTTGATCAGCCCGGAGCCCAGGTAGCGCTGGATGCCCTGCACGGTCGCGGGCAGCACGGTGGTGTAGGACCACACCTCGAATTGCCTGCCGTAGCGCGGATGGGAGCCCCACCGCCCGGTCAGCCGCAGCGACTCTCCCGGCTGGGCGCCCAGCAGCGGCCCGACCACGGTCAGCAGCTCGCTGCCCGATCGCTCCGTGGCCACCCTGGCGATGGTGTAGCCGGTCTCCTCGTTGGCGTAGGTGATCCGTTCGAGCACGGCCTCGAGGACGGCACCCGGAGCACGCTCTGCCGGAGGGGTGGTCATGCCGAGTATTCTGCCGCAGAAGCGCGACGTTTTGCCCCGGGCAGGCCACCCCCCGTGACCGCGCCGAGCCGCCCGCCCAGAGGATTCGCCTCCTGCGGGCGCCCGGCGCGCCCAGGGAGCAGGCCGCTCAGATGAGCTGGGTCGTCCTGCCGATCTGGTCGAACAACGCCTGCTGGCCGTCCTTGTCAGTGCTGAGCGTGACAATGCAGGTCTTGCCGGGAGCTTGGACGTAGTACTGCGTTCCCCTGATCTGGATCCCGCGGGACGGCAGCGTGTACACCACCCGTATCGCCGCCTTGCCGCTGTCGAGCCGCACCTCCCCGGCCTCGGAGATCTTGGCCCCGAGCTGCTCGAGCTGGCCCCTGATGTCGGTGATCATCCGGTTCACCGGGGGTGGAGTGCTTGGGCTGTCCTGGCAGAAGCCGTTGAGGTTGGTGGCGAACTTGTTGGGCGAGGTCGCGGCCGAGGCGCGGTCTGAGGCCCAGATCGCCTTGTTGGCCACCAGGGGGCGCAGGCTCCGCTTGGCCTGCTCTAGCGCCTGGCCGGACAGGCCGCTCTGTTTCAGGGTCTGGTCGAGGTCGCCCTTGGTGAGGTCGAGCGCGACCCAGTCCTTGGGAACGGCGACGGTGAGCCCGTTGGCGGGGCTGCCTACCCGGTTGAAACCCTCGGGCACGGCGGCCTTCGTCGGCGTCCCGCTCTGCGTCCCCGTTGATGTCCCCGTTGATGTCCCCGTTGACGTTCCCGACGGCGTCCCCGCGGGCGTCTCGGTCGAGGGCGCCCGGGCCATGCCGATCGACGCGACGTTCCCGCAGGCCGTGGCCAGCGCCAGGCACAGCATGCTTGCGGTCATGATGTGGTGTCGGCTACGCACCGCACTTCCCCCTTTTTCACGGCCCCGAGGCCCCCGTACTCGATGTGAGCCGCCGAACCCGCGGAGGTGGGGCAACCGGGCCCGTCACGCCGAGGCCCTGCCACCCCCCTCCAAACGGTACGTGTCGGATTGATCGCAAAGAGTAATGATTCTTGGCGATCGTGGGTCACATGACTGGTCATGCCCAGTACGACGGCACATCAGCCGATCTTCGAGCGATCCGCTTCCCGCAGACCCGCGTGAAGCGGCACGCGTCACGTCACCGCTCCTCCAGCAGCGCGTCAGTGACCCCCGGCGGACTCACGAGCAGCGCCGATTCCCAGGCCGCCCTCCTGGCCCCCGCCTGGTAGGCGCTGTCGAAGAAGTCGAGCACGGTGGCGACGGGGTCGTCGTGAGCACGCGCGTCGTCGTAACGCAGGACGGCTAGGTGACTGCCCCGCTGCGGCAGCCAGGCCGCCTGCGCGGGACGCAGCGGCTCCTCGGCGAGACCGGCGGGCTCCGGGGCCGTGTAGGAGTAAAAGGCTGGCCAGGGCATCGCGTCGTCGCCGAACCAGAACCCGCTGCTGATCACCTCACGGGAGTAGGCCTCCCTGGTGACCGGGTCCGCCTGGGGCTGAGGACCGGCCGAGCGGCCGGAGAAACGGGTCATGGCGATGTCGAAGGTGTGCCAAAAATGGTGAACCGGACTGACCTTGCCACAGAACCCCGCGGCGAAGCGTTCCAGCACCAGGTTCACCTGGGACAGGACCTGCCAGTAGCGGTTCACCAGCGCCGGGTCGTAGTCGGCGTGCTTGGTGTCCTGGGCGAACGGCGTGCCGTCGGCGAGCCCGAACGGCTCCGCCTCGATCTCCACCTCGATGCCCAACTCCCCCAGCACCTCGAACAGGGTCCGATGGAAGGAGGCGACCGAATGACCGATCAGGCCGAACGTCACACCGCGCCCGTCCAGCCGGTTGACGATCAGCTGATGGCCGACGAAGTCGAAGTCGACGGTGAAGATCGGGACGTCGCCAAAGCCTCCGGACGGACGGGTGGTGATGCCTCGCCCGGTCAGGTGGAAGGGCACGTTCCACCAGTGGTTGCGGCGGGTGCTCACGGCAAGCCGCACTTTGCCGACAATCTGGGCGAACCGGTGCACGGTCTCCTTCGTACCGATCCACTCCTCAAGCGGTATGGCGGGAAACCACTCCATCACTGCCTCCTCAATCGGCACCCCGGGCATCGCGGCCTCCGGCCCGCACTCCCCGCGGGCCAGATCACACCCACTCCAGCTTTTCGCACTAAAAGTAGTCATATCATGACTTATAGCGATCATTCGATGGGAGGTGCCCGACGGAGACCCCGCCGCGGGACAACCGAGCACGTGCCCATGACCGGGCTACGATTGCGCCAAAGATGCTCACGAGGCTCCCACGGCACTAGCCTGAGCACACATGTCGTGTCGGGGAGGGATCATCTGATGTCGCCGGTTCTGGAGAGTACGGCTCGCGCGCTGCTGCGCAGGATCGCGGTCGAGCAGGCCGAGTCGCGGTTGCCCTCTCTGACGGCGGCCATCGTGCGCGACGGGCGGCTCGCCTGGTTCGGCTCACGCGGCCGGGTCGAGGGCGCGCCCCCGACGGAGACCACCCAGTACCGGATCGGCTCGATCACCAAGAGCATGGTCGCGGCCGTGGTCATGCGGCTGCGTGACGAGGGCCGGGTCGATCTGCTCGACCCGATCGGCAAGCACGTCCCCGGCACCCCCGTCGACGAGGTGACCATCGCCCAGTTGCTCTCGCACACCGCAGGACTGACCGCCGAGCCCCCGGGGCAGTGGTGGGAGCGGACCCCGGGCATGCCGGTCGAGGAGCTCATCGGCCTGCTCGGCCCGGAGACCTCCCGGCATCGGCCGGGACGCCGCTTCCACTACTCCAACCTCGGCTTCGCCCTGCTGGGCGAGCTGGTCGCCAGGCAACGGGGGGTGAGCTGGGCACAGGCGGTGCAGGAGGAGGTGCTGGAGCCGCTGGGCATGCTCGGGACGACCACCCGCCCGCGCGCCCCGCACGCCACCGGCTACGCGGTGCACCCGTGGGCGGATGTGCTACTGCCCGAGCCTGAGCACGACGCGGTCGCCATGGCTCCCGCCGGGCAGTTCTGGTCGACCACGAACGACCTCGTCCGGTGGGCGGCGTTCGTCGCAGGAGACACCGGAGGCGTCCTGGACCCGGCGACGGTCGCCGAGATGCGCGAGCCCGCGATCGTGGACGACGGCGACGCGTGGACCGGCGGCTTCGGCCTCGGCCTGCAGCTCGCCCGCGCGGGCGGGCGCCGCCTGGCGGGACACAGCGGCTCCATGCCGGGCTTCCTCTCCACGGTGTGGGCCGACCCGTCCGACAGGGTGGGTGTGCTGTTCATGGCCAACACGACCTCGGGCATGAGCCGTACACTGCTGACCGAGCTGCTGGCCATCCTGGACGAGCACGAGCCGCGCCTGCCCGCCGAATGGAAGCCCGTGGCAGCCGACCCCGGTCTGCTGGAGCTGACGGGGCCGTGGTACTGGGGGCCGAGTGCGTACGCGCTGCGGCTGCTGCCCGACCGCGGGCTGTCGCTCACCCCGATCGGCGCCGCCGGGCGGGCCTCGAGGTTCGTCGCCCAGGCGGACGGCACCTGGCTCGGCCTGGACGGCTACTACGCCGGTGAGCGACTGAGCCTCGTCCGCGGAGCCGACGGCTCGGTCAGCCACCTCGACCTCAACACCTTCATCTTCACCCGCACCCCCTACGACCCCGCGGCCGGGGTTCCCGGCGGGGTCGACGAGGGCGGCTGGCGGAGCTGAGCTGCGAGCGCGGCGGCCTGGCCGGACGCCGCGCCGTGCAGCACCTCGACCCGATGCACCACGCGCGGCTCGGTCAGCGGCACCCCGGCCGTCACCGACGCGGGCAGCAGCGCCAGCCCGTGCCCTGCGGCGGCCAGATTCACCACGGTGTGCACGTCCTCGCCGTCGTAACCGAACCCGACGCGGAACCCGCCCGCCCCCGCGAGCTCGCGTAACCGCTCGACGGGGACGGCGGCCCGCGCCTGCAACCACAGCGCGTCTGCCAGGTCGGCCAGCGCGAGCCAGCGCCTGCGGGCCAGCGGATGGCCGTCCGGCAGGACCACGACCAGTTCCTCCTCGGCCACGCCCACCCTGACCGGCGCCCCCACGTCCGGCAGCCGCAACGGGTCGCTGGGGGCGGCGATCCCGTCGACGAGCCCCAGGTCGGCCATACCTGTCGCGACCTGCTCGGCGACGCTCTCGCGTCCAACGGTGCGCAGGGTCAGCGCGGAGCCGCTCAGCGCCAGGCCGCGTGCGATCGCCGGGGTGCACGCCAGCGGGGAGGCGGCCACGGTCAGCCGCTCGACCGGCCCCGCAGCGGCGCGCAACACGTCGGCGCGGGCCGCCCGGTGGCGCAGCAGCAACGGGCCCGCGTGCTCCAGCAGGCGCTCCCCCGCCGGGGTCGGCCGCACCGGGCGGCGGTGCAGCAACGCCAGTCCCAGGTCGGCCTCGAGCGCGGCGACCTGCTGGGAGACCGCCGACTGGGTGTATCCGAGTTCTTCCGCGGCCGCGGAGAAGGACCGCCAGTGGACGACGGTCACGAACGTACGCAGCAGATGCGGGTCCACATGCATCAGTATCTCTTATCCAGCTAGCAGTAATCATCGTTGGCGCTTACCCGGAAGGCGCCACGAGGATGAGGGCATGACTACTGCGAGAGTCGCCCTGGTTGGCGACAGGTCCCCCACGGTCCAGGCCCACACACGCGTCCCCGCCCTCCTCCAGGGGCTGCGCGAGCGCGACGGGCTCATCCTGGACGCCTACTGGATCCCCACGACGGAGGCCCAGGAGCTGGAGGGGTTCGACGGGATCTGGATGGTGCCGGGCAGCCCGTACCGCAGCGAGGCGGGCGCGGTGAACGCCGCCCGCACCGCCCGTGAGCACGGCATCCCGTTCCTCGGCACCTGCGGAGGTTTCCAGCACACGCTGCTGGAGTACGCCCGCAACGTCCTCGGCCTGTCCGTCGCGCACGCGGAGAACGACCCGGACGCGACCGACCTCCTGCTGACGCCGCTGGCCTGCTCGCTCGCGGGCCACGAGGAGGCGGTACGGCTGACGCCGGGATCGCTGGCCGAGAAGATCGTCGGCGGCACCGAAACCGTGGAGAGGTACTCCTGCAACTTCGGCCTCAACACCGGCTACCTGCCCGTGCTCGAGGCGGGCGGGCTGCGCTTCACCGGGCACGGCGGGACCGGCACCCCGCGGATCCTCGAACTGCCGGACCATCCGTTCTTCCTGGCCACGCTCTTCCAACCCGAGTTGTCCGGGGACGGCAGCAGGCCGCATCCGATCATCTCGGCGTTCGCCTCCGCCGCCGTCAGCCGAGCCGTGAAGGGCCTGGCGCTCCGCTGACCCACAGCGGAAGGATCACCCGGCCGTCTCTCGCCAGGCGGTCGGCCCGCCGCCGCACGGTCACCCGGCGCCCGGCGCCGGGCACCCGCGCCGGGCCGGGCCGGGCCGGGCCGTACGCGCAGGATCGGCATCCTAATTCACGCCTGCGGAGGCGATGTCCTCCTGACGGCGGATGTGGACGGCGCCCGTCGTCGGTGATGTTGGGAACGTGGCAGAAACGGGGGAAACAACGGACACACCCGCACGCGCGCTGTGGCGGGACCGCGACTTCGTCGTCTTCTGGGGCGCCCAGACGCTCTCCGTCTCCGGAGACTCCTTCGCCTACATCGCCATCCCGCTGCTGGTCCTGCACGTGACCGGCTCGGTCGCGCAGATGGGCCTGCTGACGGGCGTCGCGGGCGCGGCCTCGGTCCTCGCGGGCCTCTTCGCCGGAGCGCTGGCCGACCGCTTCGACCGGCGGCTCCTGCTGATCTGGTGCGACCTCGCCCGAATGGTGTTGTACGGCCTCATCCCGCTGGCCTGGTCGTTCGGCCCGCAGGTCTGGCTGCTGTACGTGGTGCTGCCGATCAGCGAGGCCGTCGGGATGGTCTTCCAGGTCACCTACGTGACCGCGGTGCGCAACCTCGTGCGCGGTGAGCGCATCACCGAGGCCAACGGCCTGCTCTACGCCACCTCGGCGGCGGCCGGGATCGCCGGTCCGCTGCTGGCGGGCCTGGTCTCCGAGCGGCTGGGCCCGACCGCGGCGATCGCCATCAACGCGGTGAGCTTCGCGGCCTCCGCGCTGGGCGTCTGGCTCATCCGGTTCGGCGAGCAGGCTCACGGCGAGGAGGAGGCCGTCCCGGCTCGCCAGGGGGCGTGGCGGGAGTTGCTTGCGGGTGCGGTCTTCCTCTGGCGGCACCCGGTGCTACGCACCCTGACCGTGTTGCTTTCCTTCTTCATCTTCCTGACACTCGGCCTGACCGACGTCCTGATCTACCACCTCAAGCACGATCTCGGCGGCTCCGACGGCACGGTCGGCACGGTCCTCGCGGTCGCGGCGGCCGGTACGGTTGGCGGATCCCTGCTGGTCGCGCCCATCCGCCGGAGACTGGGGTTCGGCCCCTCGTGGATCGGCGCCCTGGCGGTGAGCGGGCTCGCCATAGCCGGCATCGGCCTGCAGGGAGGTGTCCCGATGCTCACCGCCCTGATGGCCGTCTACCTCGCCTGCGTCAGCGTGGCCGGGATCTGCTCGATGTCGCTGCGTCAGGAGGTGACCCCGGACCACCTTCTCGGCCGCGTCACCTCCGCGTTCTGGACCATCCACTTCTCCATGGGCCCGGTCGGGGCCGCCGCGCTCACCTGGGCGGCGGGGCGGTACGGGGCCACCACGGTCTTCCTGCTCACCGGCGCCGCCTGCCTGCTGATCGCGGTGGCCGCGCTCTTCACTCCGGTACGCGGGCCCGACCCCGGGCGGCCGGGTCGCGCGGCCTGAAGGCTGAGGCCACCGCCTGTACGCCCGCGGCGACGCCACGCCGCGGAGCCGTACTCGTTCGGAGGCGGATGGTGAGCCCTGGCGCCCCCGTCGAGCCGGCTTTTGTTTTCCGGGTATGAGTCCGAACCTCCCGGCTGACCGACAACCTCGCCGTTATTGACAATAAATATTGTCGGTGAGAGGGTTGGGGCATGTTGGAAGTGGCGGTGATCGAGGATCCGGCGGCGGCCGAGGTGTCCCTGGATCCGGTGCGCGCGCGACTGCTGGCCGCACTGTCCGAGCCGGCCTCGGCGACGATGCTGGCCACCCGGCTCGGCCTGCCTCGGCAGAAGGTCAACTACCATCTACACACCCTGGAGCGGCACGGCTTGATCGAGCTGGTCGAGGAACGTCGCAAGGGCAACGTGACCGAACGGCTGCTGCAGGCGACCGCGGCCTCCTATGTCATCTCCCCCCTCGCCCTGGCCACGGTCCAGCCCGATCCCGCCCGCGCCCCTGACGGTCTGTCCGCCCGCTGGCTCCTGGCCGTCGCCGCCCGCCTCGTCCGCGAGGTCGGCGAGCTCATCGGCGGTGCGGCCCAGGCCCGCAAACACCTGTCCACCCTCACCATCGACGGCCGCATCCGCTTCGCCTCGGCCGCTCACCGCGCGGCCTTCGCCGAAGAGCTCACCGCCGCCATCGGCACGCTCATCGGCAAGTACCACGACGAGAGCGCCCCGGGCGGCCGCGACCACCGCGTCATCGTCGCCGTCCACCCCAGCGTCACCCCCCAGACCCCCCAAATCACCGAGGTCACCGAAGCGGGCGGGCCACATCCGGCCGGCCCCGAACCGAAGGAGCAGTGAAGTTGGGCCGCGAATTCGAGGTACGCAAAGAGATCGAACTCGACGCGACCCCCGAGCAGGTCTGGCAGGCCATCGCCACCGGCCCGGGAATCGACTCCTGGTTCATGGGACGCAGCGAGATCGAGCCCGGCGAGGGCGGCTCGACGAGGCTGACCGTCGGCGGTCACACCGAGGAGGCCACCGTCACCGCCTGGGAGCCGTTGAAACAGTTCGCGTATCGCACCGGCGAGGGCGATGACGGGTCGTTCATGGCGATCGAATGGCTCATCGAGGGGCGTGATCAGGCAAGCACCGTGCTCAGGCTGGTGCAGAACGGCTTCCTGAGCGGCGACTGGGAGACCGAGTACGAGGCCATGAAGTCCGGCTGGGACCTGTACCTCCACACCCTGGGCGCCTACCTCGCTCACTTCCCCGGCCGGACCGGGAAGTCCGTCTCGACGATGAGGCTCCAGGCCGCGGGCCAGGAACGCGCGTGGGAAGCGATCAAGGACGCGCTCGGGCTGGCCGGGACGGTCACCGAGGGCGACCGGGTGAGCTTCACCCCGGACGGGCTCGCGCCGATCGACGGCGTGGTCGACTACGCGAACCTGCCCTCCTTCCTGGGGGTGCGCACCGGCGACGGGCTGTATCGGTTCGTCCACTCCGGGCCGCTGCGGGGGGACGCGGTGTTCCTGGCACATCATCTCTTCTCCGACGGCGTCGACGAGGAGAAGGCCGAGCAGGCCTGGCAGGGCTGGCTCACCGGGCTGTTCGGCTAGCGGGCGCCGTCCGCCGGGCGGTCGTCCGCCGCCCGGCCGGAGCGCTCAGGGGGCGAGCCGTACGGCGATGCCGTCGAGGACGTGGCCGAGGCCGATGTCGAAGGCGGTGTCCGCGTCGGGATGGGTACCGTCACGGACGAACTTGGCCAGCGTGGGATAGCGGCCGGTGGCCAGCATCCGGCTGAGGTAGGGGCCGGAGGCGATCTGCCACTGCAGCCCGCTCATGCCGCTGGACCGTTCGGCGCGCAGCTCGGTGATCTCGCCCCTGATCGCGCCGATCACATAGGCGTCCACCGTGCCGGTGGCTCGCAGCACGGCGTCGATGTCGTCGAATCCGGGGGCGCCGTCCAGCGCGGCCAGTGACGCCTCGAGGAAGGCCAGCGCGTTGGGGCCGAGATGCGGCCGGCCACCGAGCAGGTCCGCGAACCACTCGTGCCTCAGCGCGGCCCGCCTCACGCGATGCGCGAGGAAGCGCAGGGCCGCGCGCCATTCCTCAGCGACCGGTTCAAGCGGGACGATCTCGCCGTACACCGCGTCCACCATCAGGTCCAGCAGCTCCGCCTTGGTGGACAGGTAGCCGTACAGCCGCATCGGCCCCGCGTCGAGCGCGGCGGCGACCTTGCGCAGGGACACCGCTTCGAGTCCGTCGGCGTCGGCGAGCTCGATCGCGGCACGGACGATCCATTCCCTGCTCAGCGGGCTCGGCGCCGGTCGGCTCGGCGGCTCGGGCCGCTCCCAGACGAGCGTCGGTTCGCCGTCGCCGGCATCTCGTCGTACCGCCATCGTGCCTCGTCCTCCGTCGGTCTCCACATCCAGGGCCAACAGTACATCGCGTTGCGCAATACACTGTATTTACAAATACAGTGTATTGCAGTTGACTGGACTCCCGAGCGTCCTCGGACCCGCAGCGCGTTCCCAGCGCACGGCCAGAAAACGGACAGAAAGCAGAAGCCCATGAGCATTCCCCCTCGCACCCTTCGCCCCCCTCGCATCGCCGTCGTCGGAGCCGGTCTCGGCGGCCTGATCCTCGCCCGCGTCCTGCAGATCAACGGCCGCTCCGTCACCGTCTTCGAACGCGAGGCGTCTCCCGACGCCCGCCCGCAGGGCGGCACCCTCGACATGCACGCCAGCTCCGGGCAGATCGCCCTGCGCAGAGCGGGCCTGCTCGACCGGTTCCGCGCTCTCGCCCGCCCGGAGGGCCAGGAAGTTCGCCTGCTGGACCACACCGCCGCCGTTCTGCGCCACTGGCGGCCCGCCGACGGTGACGACGACCAGCCGGAGATCGACCGGGGCCAGTTACGCGGCCTGATCCTGGAGTCGCTCACCGCGGGCACCGTCCGGTGGGGCCGCACCGTCGACAGGGCCACCCCACTCGGCGACGGCACGTGCCGCCTGCTCTTCGCCGACGGCGGCACGGAGGACTTCGACCTGGTCGTCGGTGCCGACGGCGCCTGGTCACGGGTCCGCCCCGCTCTGTCGGACGCCACCCCCGCCTACACCGGCGTCACCTTCGTCGAGATCGGCTTCGATGACGTCGACACGCGTCACACCGGCCTCGCGCGACTGGTCGGCGACGGCACCATGGCGGTTTACGGCGACAACAGGACCCTGTCCGCCCAGCGCAACAGCAACGGCCACATCCGCGTCTACGCCGCGTTCCGCGGCCCGGAGAACTGGCACGTGACCGCCGGCCTTGACCTCGATGACGCGGCGGCCGTACGGGCGTGTCTGCTGACGATGTTCGACGGCTGGGACGAGAGCCTGCTGAACCTGTTGCGGGACAACGACGGCGGGTTCGCCAACCGGTCCCTGTTCACACTGCCCGTCTCGCACACCTGGGAGCACGTCCCCGGCGTCACCCTGCTGGGCGACGCCGCCCATCTGATGCCGCCCTTCGGCGTGGGCGCCAATCTCGCCATGCTCGACGGCGCCGACCTGGCGGAGGCGCTCGTCACCGAGACCGGCGTCGACGAGGCCGTTCGCGCTTACGAGAGTGTCATGCTTCCGCGCTCGGCCAAGGCCGCCAGGTTCTGCGCGGAGGCACTCGGCGTCCTCTTCGCCCCCGACGCGCCCGAGGGCGCGCCCCGCTTCTACGACAGGCTCAATTCCTCGGGGAGCTGAACAACCACGAGGCGTCCGAGATGACGCTCTCGGCCTCTCCTGCGCAGATCCGCCGATCAACGCCTGTTTCCGCAAGAGTTAGCGCTAAGCATGCAGGCGGTGATCGGATGCACGAGGGTACGGAGGCAGGGTCATGAGCGGTGAACGGGAGCGCTGGGCTGGACACAAGGCGGGTGTGCTCGCGGAGTTGTGCTCCCAGACCATCGCCAGGAGGGTGTCGTTGTCGACGCGGGCGGCCGAGGAAATCGTGGCGTCGACTCCGCACTATCGGCAGCACGGACCGACGGTGGCCGATCTCGTGGCGACCGTGTGGGAGTTCATGGTCGGCTGGCTGACGGCGACGGAGTCGGGGGGTCCGGCCGGTCCAGGTGAACTGGCGGCCGCGCGGAGGCACGGTGCGCGGCGGGCGGCGCAGGGGATCGCGGTCGAGGATGTGATCACCGGGTTCTACGTGGGATACCGGACGCTCTGGCGGGACATGGCCGACCGGGCCGCCGAGCAAGGCGTCTCGGAGATCCTGCTGGAGGCCTCGGAGGCCTCGCTGGGCTGGATGCTGGAGATCACCACGGCGATCTCGGCCGGCCACCACGACGCGGTCGCGGGACGACGGGTGCTGACGGCGGCAGCCCGCCAGCGGCTGGTGAACCTCGCCTCGGTTCCGGGGGCGACCGGGGATGCCGAGGAGTTGCGGTTGGCGGCCGAGCAGGCGGGTCTGGACCCCGGCGCCGGTCTCCAGTGCTGGTGGGCGCCGATCGGCGCGGCGACCGGGGAGGTACAGGCCCGGATACAGGCCGGGCTGGGTCTGCTGCCGGGTGCCTTCGCCGTCGGACAGGTGACGACGGCGCTGCTGGTGTTGGGCCACGGTGCCGACGAGGAGGCGGTCGCGGCGGTGCTGGGCGAGGCCGATCTGACGTCGGTGGCGGTCGGGCTGAGACGCACCGGTCCGTACGCGGCGCGGGAGAGCTTGACGGACGCCCGCGCGGCCGCGGCGCTGGCGGCCGGCCGGGCCGGGCTGTGGCGGTTCGCGGTCCTTTGGCCACTGGTGATCACGGCGTCCGCGGGTGAGCGGCTGGAGCCGCTGCTGGCCCCGGCGGTGACCATCGCGCGGGAGTATCCGCACCTGGCCGAGGCGGTCGGCGCGTTCGCCGACCGGGGACTGTCGGTTTCGGCTGCGGCTCGCCGACTGAACGTGCATCCCAACACGCTGTCCTACCGGCTGGAGCGCTGGCAGGACCTCACCGGAACCGACGTGCGAACCGTGTCCGGGCTGACGATCTCCCGCACAGCGGTCGAGATCGCCGCCGGCAGCCCCGCCCCGAATTCGTGAATTCCCCGAATCGCCGTCTGATTCTTTCGGCACTCTGCCAATAGCCGTTCCGCAGGTGGCGAGAGCAGCCTTGGGGCACAGCACCGACAGGTGCCGCGCATCTTCCAGCCGCTTGGAGCCGCCATGCCCGACCCCGTCACCTCCGCCGTTTGCTCCGCTCCTGCGACGGTGTGCGAGGCGTTCCAACGCACCGTCACGATCATGGATCCGGCCGCGGTGGCACTGCGCAGCTCAGACGGAACGCTCACCGTCGACTGGGCCGCCTATGGGCAGACCGTACGGCGGGCCGCCGCGGGGCTGGCCGCCTCCGGGATACGGCGGGGCGATGTGGTGGCGTTGATGGCGGCCAACCGGCCCGAGATCTCCCTGTGCGACATGGCCGCGCTGCATCTGGGGGCCACGCCGTTCTCGGTGTACCGGACTCTGGCCGTCGGGCAGCTGGCGCACGTGCTGGGCGACGCCGATCCACGGCTGGTCGTGTGCGAAGCCCGCCACCTCGGTGTCCTGGCCGAGGCAGGTGTCCCCTCCGACCGGCTGGTGGTCCTGGACGAGGCTCCGGACGGCCCGCTGACCTGGGAGGGATTGCTGGCCCGTGGTGAGGCGGAGTTCGACTTCGAGGGCTCGTGGCGGGCGGTCGGCCCTGACGACGTGGCCACGCTGATCTACACCTCCGGGACCACCGGGCCGTCCAAGGGCGTGACGCTGACGCACCGTCAGATCCTCGCGCAGGTCGCGGCGACGACCGCGGTGTGGACGATACGCGGGGACGACACGTCGATCTCCTTCCTGCCGACCGCGCACATCGCCGACCGTGTGTTCTGCCACTACGCGCCCGCCGTACATGGCGGCGAGGTGGTTTTCGTGGCCGACATGCGGCAGTTGCCCGGTGTGCTGCGCGAGGTCCGCCCCACGGTTCTCGGTGCGGTCCCCCGCGTGTGGGAGAAGATCAAAGCGGGGGTGGAACAGCAGGTGGCGGCCGACGCCGATCCCGGACGGGCCGCTGAGATCACGCGGGCGTTCGACCTCGCCCGCGGCATGGTCGCGGCCCGGCTGCGCGGGGAACAGATCCCGGCGGACCTGATCGTGGCGCGCTGGGAGGCGGAGGCACGGGTGCTGGGGCCGTTGCGCCGTATGGCGGGCCTGGGGCGAGTGCGCCTGGCCATGTGCGGCGCGGCCCCGGTGGATCCAGGGGTACTGGAGTGGGTCATGGCGCTGGGCCTGGAGATCTGCGAGGGCTGGGGCATGTCGGAGGTCGCCGGCATGGGCCTGGTCAACCCGCCAGGCCGGCAGCGGCTGGGCAGCGTCGGGCAGCCGATCCCGGGTCTGGAGGTCCGGCTGGCAGACGACGGTGAGCTGCAGGTGCGCGGGACCGTGGTGACGGCCGGGTATCGGAACCTGCCCGAGGAGACCGCCCGCGCGTTCACCGACGACGGCTGGCTGAACACCGGGGACATCGCGCAGATCGACGCCGATGGATATGTGCGGATCGTCGACCGCAAGAAGGAACTGCTGATCAACGCGGCCGGCAAGAATCTGTCGCCGATCGCGATCGAACTGGCCGTCGCCACCGCCGACCCGCTCATCGGCCCGATGGTGGCCATCGCCGACGGCCGCCCCTACACCACCGCCCTGATCACCCTCGAACCCGATGCCGCGGCTCGCCTGGCCGCCGACCTCGGCCTGCCCGACGCCCACCCGGCCACCCTGGCCGCCGACCAGCGGGTGCGGGAGCGGGTCGCCGACGCCGTCGCCGAGGGAAACCGGCGGCTGTCGCGGGTCGAGCAGATCAAACGGCACCATCTGCTGGACGTCTACTGGAGCCCGGGCGGCGAGGAGCTCACCCCCACCCTCAAGACCCGCCGCAAGGCCATCACCGCCAAATACGCCGATCAGATCGACGCCCTGTACGCCCAGGTCACGGAGTGACCGTGAGCAGGACTACCGGGCATCGGGCGGCGGATCGATCATCCGGTTTCCGGACGGGCGGTGAACCAGGTGTGGTCGTCGGTGAGCCAGCGGTCGAGGCGCAACCCCGCGGAGGCCAGATCGGCAGCCAGTTCCCGCGCGCCGACGGGGTGGCGGCTGAACGCGTGCGTCCACGTCCGCTCGTCCACGTGGTAGTCGATGACGACGTCGACACGTGGCCCGTCGCGACGGACCGCCCTGACCACCCGCCGGATGCCGTCGTGCTCGTGCGCCGAGGGTTCGACCGTGTCGAACCAGCTCGGCTCGGTCTGCTGGACGACGACGACCCCTTGGGGGCCGACGTGCCGGCGGCAGGTCCTGAGGAAGGCGCGCCGCTGGGCCGGTTCCGTGTTGAGCATGGTGCTCGCGAGCAGGACAGCGTCGAAGACGCGCTCCAGCCGCAGGGTCTCGATCCGGGCGCGCACGGTCGGCAGCTCCGGGAGACGGGCGAGCATGGCGGGGGACTCATCGACGCCCAGGACCGAATGCCCGAGCTCCGCGAGGGGCCGCAGGATCCGGCCGGTCCCGCAGCCGAGCTCCAGGATCGACGCGTCGGCGGGCACGGCGGCGTGCACGATCGCGGGCTCGCCCATCGGCGGTAGGAGACTGTAGAACTCCACGGAGCAGCCGTCCGGTGTGATCTCGCCTGGGCCGGAGCCGAGATAGGTGCTCATGGTCGTTCCCTTCCCGCCTCGTCGCCGATCACTCGGCACGGGCGGCCTGTGGTGAGGCGTCCGGCTCCTCGTCGGCGAGTTCCTGGACCGAACGCATACGACGCACCGGCGAGAACCAGAGGATCACCGCGGGAACGAACAGTCCCACGCCGGCGACGAGCACCGTCTCCCGGAGCCCGATCCAGCCGCCCAGCGCCCCGCCCGCCAGCGAGCCCAGCGCCAGCGCCCCCCAGGAGACCATGCGCACGGTGGCGACCACCCGGCCGAGCAGGTGGTCGGGCGTGACCGCCTGCCGCAGGGTGATGATCGTGACGTTGTAGATCGGAACGGCGAACAGCACGACGAAGTTCGCCGCGGCGGCGGCGGGCAGCCCGATACCGCCCTCGTGGACGGCCGCGAGAGCGAGCACGCCCACCCCGGGCAGCGCGGTGGACACCAGCAACGACCGCCCGACGCCGAAGAAACGCGTGACGGGCCCCAGGCAGAGCGCGCCGCACAGCGCCCCCGCGCTCCCCACCGAGATGATCAGGCTGACTCCGCCTGAGCCGATGCCGGCGTCGCGGATGAGGAACAGGAAGAACACGGCCGTCAGGACGTCGAAGAAGAAGTTCCCGACGGCCCCGGCGATCATCGCCCAGCGCAGGATCGGATGGCGCACCACCATACTCAGGCCCTCCCGCAGCGAGGCCCGCACCGAGGGCACGGGCCCGGACGCGTGCGGCTCCGGACGCTTGTCCCGCTTGACTCCCAGCAGCGACAGGGCGGACACGAGGTAGCTGACCGCGTCGACGGCGACGACGATCGGCGGCCTCAGCACGCCGATCAGCAGGCCGGCGAGACCGGGACCCGCGACCTGGGTCAGCGACTCGGAGATCTGCAGCCTGCCGTTCGCCTCGACGAGGTGCTGACGCCCCACGAGGCCGGGCAGGAAAGCCTGGTACGACACGTCGAAGACGACCGTCATCGTGCCGACGACGAACGCCACCGCGAACAGTTGCCCCATCGACAGGAGCCCGAGGCCGTACGAGACGGGGATCGAGCCCAGCAGGAGAGCCCTGACCCAGTCGGAGCCGATCAGCAGCGGCCGGCGTTCCCTGCGGTCGACGAGCACACCGACGAGCGGCGCGAACAGGAGATACGGCAGGCGTTCGAGGAATCCGAGGACACCGGCCTGCATCGGGGTCGCGTCCAAGACGACGACGGCGGTCAGTGGCAGCGCGACGAGGGTGATCTGGGTGCCGAGCAGTGACAACGACTGGCCCGACCACAGCAGCGCGAACGACCGGTTACGGACCACCGAGTCCGGTTTGAGACCGAGCCTCATTGTGCTGTTCCCCCATCCGCTCCGGTGTCCACTCCCTCGTCCATCCTGGTGTCAGTTCACGGGCTCACCTCGTCCAGTGCCTCGTCGAGCGCCGTCACGATCTGGATCACGTCATCCTCTGAGATCACCAGCGGGGGGATGATCATGATTGCCGGGCACATCGCGAGCGCGGAGACAAGGACTCCCCTGTCCTCCATCGCCAGCCGTAGATAGCTCGAGGCCGCCTCGTGGGCGGGTTCGCCTTCCGGCCCGGCCACCTCGACGGCGTACATCAGGCCGGTGCCACGCACCGCGCTCACGTGCGGATGCCGTTCCGCCACCGCGACGAGGCCGGCGTGCAGTTCCGCGCCTCGGTGCTTCACGTTCTCCAGCACGCCGTCGTTGGTCAGCGCGTCCACCACGGCGATCGAGGCGGCCAGCCCGAGCGGGTGACCGTCGTTGGTCGAGCCGATCAGAAACTTCTGGTCGTAGTCGAGACCGAGAATCCGTTCGTAGACCGCGTCCGACAGGACCACGGCCGACAGGGGCGCGTACCCGGCGCTCAGGCCCTTGCCCAGGGTGAGCATGTCCGGCTGGACGCCGACCTGCCCGGTTCGGGTGAACGCGCCGGTACGGCCCATCCCGGTCGTCACCTCGTCGATGATCAAGTAGATCCCGTGGCCCCGGCAAAACGCCGCGAGCGCGTGCAGGTACTCATCGGCCAGTACATGGCCGCCCTCGCCCACCACCGGTTCGACGACCACCGCCGCCACGCGCTCCGGGCCGTAGGAGGTGATGAGCCGTTCGAGGTCCCCGGCCTCGCCGGGCTGCCCGGCGGTGAACGGGCCGGGGGCGTGCTCGACGTCGGGCAGCAGCGGACCGGACTGGTCGTGCACGTACGGCATGCCGGTGAGCGCACCCCCCGCCGCTCCGAGACCGTGGTAGCCGCTCCACAGGCCGAACACCGCCCTGCGGTCGGGCGCTCCGTCCACACGGTGCAGGAAGCGGGCGAGCAGCACCGCCGTCTCGACCGCCTGCGCGCCGTTGCTGCAGTATCGGATCTTGTTCATCGTGGCGGGAAGATGCGGCACGAGCGCGTTCGCCGCCTCGACGGAAATCGCGCTGGGGCGCCCGTACCCGATCAGGTTGGCGTAAGGAAGGGTGTCGACCTGCCTCTTGACGGCCTCGCCGACGGCCTGGTGGCCGTATCCCAGCGTGACGTTCCACAGTCCGGAGCGGGCGTCGAGGAACCAGCGGCCGCTCTGGTCGCGTACTCGCGTGCCGCGCCCCTCGACCAGCATGTTCCCTGGCCTGAGCATACGAAGGTACGCGCCCATCGTGGGGCTGTTCCAGAGCGGGTAGTCGGCAGGATCGATCAAGGTTCCACCTCTCCGGTGTCCGGTCCGGCCGGGGTCCGGCCCCGGCTCGCCTCAATCACGCTCATGCCAGGCGGGCCGGTGACGACCCTTTCGAACAGCCATCCGCCGCGTTCCAGCAGCCGCTGATACTCCGTCAGCGTGCGCTCCTTGGCCCCCTCGTAGAGGACCATCATGGCGACGTCGCTCCAGTTCTGCTGGGGCGAGGGGACACCGTGTTCGGGAAGCAGGTCCTCGAACAGCCGGAGACGGGCGCCAGGTGGCGCCCCGTTCGCGACGGCACGGAGAATCCGGACGGCACTGGCGTCGTCCCAGTCGTGCAGCACCCGCGCGAGCAGGTACAGATCACCCGGTGGCGGCGGTACGAACAGGTCACCGGGATGGAGCGTGCAGCGGTCGATCACCCCTTGGCTTTCCAGGTACGGAACGGCCAGGGTCAGGACGTGCGGTTGGTCGACGAGAACCACCGCGAGCTCGGGCTCTTCCACGAGCACTCCGGCGGTCAGGACGCCGATGCCACCGGCGACGTCGACGACCACGCCGCCCGCGGGCCAGTCGAGCAGCGGCAGGCACGGCAGCGACAGCAGCTGCGCCTGCTCCACCATTGCCTCGCCGAAGGCCGTCTGCTTGTCCGGCTGCGAGGCGAGGTACTCCCAGAAGCCGGTGCCAAGAACGTGAGGCGCCGCTGCGTGGCCGGTGACCAGCGTCTCGGTCAGTGCGTGCGCGACGTCGGAGATTCCCAGCGTCGCGAAAGTCGCCTGCAGCGACATCGGATGCGAGGCGCACAGCAGACGCCCGCGTCCGGTGAGCGACACCTCGTCCGCCACCGGGTCGAAGGCGACGATTCCGTGGCTGGACAGCAGCCGCAGCACGCGGCGCAACGCGTCCTCGTCGGCACCGACCTCGGCTGCCAGCAGCGGCATCGGGCGGGCGCCGCCGACGAGCCGGTCGGGCACCCGGAGCCTGCTGATGGCGCACACGCAGTGCCACGCGACACCGATCTGGTACATGTCGAAGAGCGCGCGGATGTCGGCGATCGGCTCGGTCTCCGCCTCCGCCTCCGGACGGACGCCGTTCACCTGTCGCACGCTAGATCTCCTCACCGTGCGGCTCCGGGACCATGTTGACCTCCAGTCGTTCCAGGCCGTGGAGGAAGTTCGACCGCTGCCGCACGACCTCACCGGCCAGCTCGATGGTGGAAACGCGTCGCACCAGGACACGCAGGAAGCAGCGCAGTTCGATCCGCGCCAGTGCGGCGCCGATGCAGTAGTGCGGCCCGGCGCCGAAGTTCACGTGCGGGTTGGGCCGACGGCCGATCAGGAAGCGGTCGGCCTCCGGGAACACTTCCTCGTCACGGTTGCATGACGGAAACCAGACGACGACGCGGTCGCCCTCGCGGATCTGGGCGGCCCCCAGCGTCGAGTCGGCCATCGCGGTGCGCATCGCGTGCAGGGCAGGAGAGGTCCACCGGAGGATTTCCTCGACCGCGCTGTCGATCAGGCCGGGATCCTCTTTCAGCTGTCGCCATGCCTCGGGATACCGGATGAACGCGAGAAGCGCGCCGGATATCGCGTGCGGGGTCGTCTCGAGCCCGCCGTTCATCAGGCCGTCGCAGTTGAGGATGACCTCCTCATCGGACAGGCGCCTGCCGTTCACGGTCGCCTGGGCCAGCGACGTCACCATGTCGTCGCCCGAGGCGTGCCTGCCCTCGTCGAGCCGCTCGGCGAAGTACGCGAAGACGCCGGCGTGCGCCGCCGTACGCGCCGAGGCCGCGGCCGGGCCGGAGTCCGTGTCGTCGAACGCGACGGCGATGAAACGGGCGAGTTCGTCGCGGTGAGCAGGAGGGACGCCCATCATCTCGAACAGGATCCACGTCGGGATCACGACCGCGAGGTCACCGACGGCGTCGAACGCTCCACCGCGTTCGAGGAGCGTCCGGACGAGATCGTCGGCCATCCGTTCGAGCCCGGGTTGCAGCGCCGCGACCGCACGCCCGTTGAACCATGATGCGTGGGCGGTACGGAGTGCCCGATGCTCCGCCCCGTCGGACACCACGAGCATCCGGCCGGACGCGGCCTGCACCGCGGCCGCGTTGCCGCCGAGCCTCATGCCGAGCGAGGAGCCGAACCTGCTCGGCTGTTTGACCACCTCGCTGCCGAGCCGATGCGTGGTGACCGACCAGAAACCTCCGGCGCGATCGGACTCGCACCAGGCGATCGGATGGGTGCGGCGGGCCTCGCGCCACACGTCGAGATATTGGCCGCCGGTGTAGAAAAGCGGATCTGCGAGATCGAGGCCCGCTCCCCCGGCCGTCCATGCGGGACTGCGCCAGCTCACCGTCTTCGATCTCCCCCGTCCAGGCTTCACCTGTCGTTTCCATCGATCAATCCGGCCGACCGGACCAATGCTCATAATACGGAAAACAACTATCGGGATCTACCCTTGATTTCGCTCCGTAAGTCATTTTCGCAACCAGTCCGTCGCGCCGAAGACGCCGATATCCGAGGAGCAGTCATCCCGGACGAGAAAGGCATGGAAGAACCACACGCCACACCGATACCTCTCTACCAAACAAAGGCCGTGAATACTTCACGCACTCATTTCCGCACGGCGCGGAACGACAATTCATCGACGACTGGGATCTCGGTTCCTTTCACCGTTTCAGGACACGGGAACGGGTCTGCTTCGAGCGGGAAGGACACGCAGGAGATTGCGGTGAAGGATGAGCGCGCGCTCCCTATGGGGAAGACCGGCAAGCACCTGAGGGCCGTGGACGACCTCCTCGATCAAACGCCCGAGTCCGCCGGACATTCGGTTGAGCGGCCAGTCGGTCCCAAAGATGATCTTATGGTTGAGGCCAAGACGGAAGAGGTGCCGCAGGTGGGCCGGCCAGCCGCCGGGCGTCGCCGCGCCCGCGAAACCCCCGATGTCGAGGTAGACGTTCCGCCGGAAGGCCGCGAGATAGGCGGCGACGTCCACATGTGTGACACCGCCATGGCCGAGCACGAAGTCGACCAGCGGGAAGTCCCGCGCGGCCTGGTCCACATTCAGCGGGTGCGCCGGCGCGAAGTCGAGACTCCCCGCGGTCGGGCCCGTGTGCAGGAAGACGGGCAGCGACAACGCCGCGCACACCTCGTAGTAGGGGTAGAGGGCGCGGTCGGACGGCGAGTATCCGCACGGCGGATAGAGCTTGAGTCCGTCGAATCCGTACGTGCCGACCAGACGCTCGAAAACGTCCACGCCTTCGGGCCCCCGGCGCGGGTCAACACCGAGGTACACCCAGAAACGGCCCGGGTGGCGAAGGCGAATCTCGTGGTGGCGCCGCGCCATCTCCTCGATCGAGAGCGGCGCGGTCATCCTGAGGGTGAAGTCCGGTACGAGAAGCACGGCGCGGCCGACCCCGGAGGCATCCATCTCCTTCACCAGCTGATCCGCGTGATGGTCCTGATGCTGAGCGACGTACGCGTCGACGAGACGGCTGCGCCGCGGAGCGACGCCCTCGGCCTCCAGGCGGCGGTGCACATTCCCCACGACGTCCTCGATGAACTCCGTCGGGATGAAGTCGGTCGACGCCACATGACAGTGACCGTCGTAGATCGGTACAGGTGCCGCCTCGCTCGTGCCGACGGTCATGCGAGCCCCTCCGCCGCGACCGTCATGCCGCCGTCACCCGCAAGACGCCGGATGGTTTCGGCCATGATGAGTCTGCGATGGGACTGCCTGACCCCGGCGAAGACGGTCGTCCCCTCCCTGAACTCCTTCGTCAGGGATTCAAGGGACGCGCTCATCCGAAAAGACGGCCAGCACGTCCCGAACAGGATCTTGTGGTTGATGCTCAGCTGGAAGAGCCGGTTGAGGTGCGCCTGCCACCCGTCGGAACTGAGGACCCCGGGAAACTGGCTGATGTCCAGGAAGACGTTCGGCCGATGCAGGCACATGTACGCCGACTCCTCAACATGCGTGACACCGCCGTGCCCGAGGATGAAGTTCACCCTGGGGAAGTCCCGTGTCGCCTCGTCGAGCATCAATGGCTGGCCATAGGTGAAGTCAAGCGGGCCCCAGCCTGGACCCGTGTGACTGAGCACGGGAATGCCCCTGCCCGCGCACAGTTCGTAGTACGGATAGAGCCGCCGGTCACTCGGCGAATAGCCGGCGGGTGGATAGAGCTTCAGTCCGGCGAAACCGTACTCCTCGACGCACCGTTCGAAGAGCGCGACTCCATCGGGGCCCGACCGCGGATCGACTCCCCAGAACACCCTGAACCGGCCCGGGTGACGCCGCGTCACCTTGTAGTGCAGTTCAGCGAGTTCTGGCGGCGACAAGGCGACATCCGCGACGTGGGAGAAGTCCGGCGCGACGAGGAACGCCTGCTCGACTCCGGCGGCATCCATCTCCGCGACGAGACGGTCCCCGTCGTGATCCTGATGCAGGGAGAACAGCCGGTCGGCGATGCGTTCCGGCTTGACCGACTGCCCGAAGGAAGCCAGCCGATGGTAGATGTTGGCCGCCTGTTCCTCGAGGAACAGGCGCGGAATCGCCAGATCCGTGGCGAGATTGACGTGCGCGTCGATGATGGTCACGTCCGGGATGCCGCCTGTCATGATGCTCACTCCCTCACAAACGATGCGGGCGGGTACCCGGCACCCGATACGCCCCTGGCGCTCTCGAGAGGCAGCCGTAGCGATGGAAAAGCACCTGCTTCGGATAGCGTGCCCTTATGCACGCAATCGGCGATTCCATAGGCCGGACCGGCAGGCTCGAACACTTATGCAAACCGTATTCCGTATCACACGGAGAGCAGTGGAGAAGTCTCGCCGTCGTGGCCAGACAATCCTATCCCTGCGTAATTGAGAGTTCACAATCGTAATATTGAGTGATTAATCCAGATTTGACCGTACAAGAGGGTCAGACGAGAAGTCAATGCCATTGTCGGGCTTGGATTCACCCGCCCGAGGAGCAGCCCGCGGCCGGGGACAGCGCGTCGGCGGCCCGACACGTGTGGAAGCGTCCTTCTGGTTGCGAAACCACGATCGAAGAGGAACAAGACCTATCCCTTCCTTCGCAAAGAGGATCAATCAGCTGTCCCGGCTGCCAGATCGGCGTCGCCGATCCTGGCAGCCAGGATCGGCCCCGCGGTCCGCATGGCGTCGGCCTTCACTATGTCGATGTGTCCGGTCTCGATCTGATGCGCCTCGATCGCGCCCTTGAGCACCGCCCTCCATTCCGCGGAGGCCGGACCGCCGCGACCCTGGTCCGGCAGGGCATCGAAGAACAGGACGGGCCCGCGGAAACTCCCCGACCGATGTTCGGCCATGGCCCGGATGTTCTCTTCGGTGATCGAGATGAGATCCTCGATCACCTCCTCCCCCAGCGTCCCCAGGGAGTTCCCCGACTCTCGCAGCACCTCGACGATCTCCGCCGTCGGCGGATAGTCCGGCCCGCTCCAGTCCGGCGCGACGATCCCCCCGAAGGCGAGGTGCAGCACGTCCGCCACCTCGGCCTGCGCGGCCCGGGAGCCCGCGCCGCCCGGGAAGGAGTCGAAGAGCACGAGCAGGGCCACCTCCTCGGCACGGTTTTCGAGCTCCGTGGCGATCTGCTGTCCGACCACGCCGCCGAACGACCAGCCGGCGACGATGTAGGGCCCGGTCCGGTGAATCTCACGCATCTGCTTCAGCAACGCGTCCGCGAGACTCGTGACGGACAGCGCCGACCGCCTGCCGAGTAGGCGGGGGTCCTGTAGCGCGTAGACGGGGTGGCCCGGCGGCAAGTAGCTGATCAGTGCCGAGTAGCACCAGCCCAGGCCGTTGATCGCGGGCACCAGGAAGATCGGGGCGCGCTCCCCTTCTGGGCGATAGGCCAGCACGGTGCCGAGGTCACCGGCCGGGCCGCCCTGTGTGAGGCGCTGTTCCAGGAGCGTGACGGTCGGGCAGTCGAAGATCACGCGCACCCCGACCTCGATTCCCAGCACGGCCTTGATCCGGCTCACCAGACGGACGGCCAGCATGGAATGGCCCCCCAGCTCGAAGAACCCGTCGTCCGCCCCGACTGCGGGCAGGCCAAGAACCTCCGCGAAGATCTCACTCAGGACCTCCGCTCTGGCGGTACGCGAGCGAGGTGGGACAGGAGTTCCGGGAAGGGCGGCAACGCGGCTGGGCGTGGGCAGCGCCACACGGTCGATCTTGCCGTTCGTGGTCAGCGGAAGGGCGTCGAGCACCACCAGTGTCGACGGCACCATGTACTCCGGCAGACGGCCGGCCAGCCGTGCCCGGACCCCGGCGAGGTCCGGGGCGGGCCGCTCTTGCCCGTCTCCGGCCGCGCGGACGACGTAACCGACCAGCCGCAGCCCCTCGCTTCCGTTTTCGTCCTCACGGGCCAGTACGACGGCCTGGGCGATGCCGGGATCGTCCGTCAGCGCGGCCTCGATCTCCCCCGGCTCGATGCGAAAACCACGGATCTTCACCTGATGATCGGTCCGCCCGAGGAACTCCAGCTGTCCGTCGGACGCCCACCGTGCCAGGTCTCCTGTGCGATACATCCGGGTGCCGCCCGGGCCGAAGGGGTCGGCGATGAAACGCTCGGCCGTCAGACCGGGGCGGTTCAGGTAGCCCCGGGCGACACCGGCCCCGGCGATGTACAGCTCGCCCGGGGTGCCGGCCGGGACAGGCTGCAGGCGCGCATCCAGGATGTAGATCTGGGTGTTGGCGATCGGCCGTCCGATCGGCGGCTCCCCGGGGCGTCCTCCCCCGCCCGTGCTGATCGATGCGAAGGTCGAGTAGACGGTCGTCTCCGTCGGGCCGTAGGCGTTGACGACATGTGCCCCGCATTCGGCAAGCCCTCGCGGCAACCGATCCCCGCCGATCACGATCCGCAGCCCCTGGAGTGCTTCGGGATCCGCCGCCCTTACCATCTCCCACAGCCCCGGCGTGCCCGAGGCGAAGCTGATCGAGTGGCGGCGGATCAGCGCGCCCACCTCGTGTGGATCGCGTACGGTTGCGGTTGAGGCGATCACCACAGCCGCCCCGCTGAGCAGCGGGAGGTACAGTTCCTGCCCGGCGACGTCGAAGGCGAGGTTGGTGGTCGCCAGCACCCGATCCCCGGGCCCGAGAGGGAATCGTTCCCGCAGGTCGGACAGGTAGTTCAGCAACCCTCCCCTGGTCACCACGACACCTTTGGGCCGCCCCGTCGAGCCCGAGGTGTAAATGAGGTACGCGACGGTTTCAGCTGTCACCGGTGCCCGCAAATCGGAAGGACGCAGGTTCTCCGCGGAGCGTCCGGCCACATCGGCCACGGTGGTTTCCTCGTCGAGGACAACGCGCTGGATGGCGCGAGATCCCGCCACCGCGTCCGTGGTGCGGGTGTCGGTGACAAGCACGAGCGGCCGCGTCTCGTCCAGCATGAAGGCGATCCGGTCGGCCGGGGTACCGGGCGCGATCGGCAGGTAGGCGGCGCCGGCCTTGAGCACCGCGAGGAGGGCCACCAGCATCCGCTCGGAGCGGACCAGCGCCAGCGCCACATGGTCTTCCGGGCCGACACCCCGCTCAAGCAGGTATCGGGCCAGTCTGTTCGCCTGCTCGTTGAGCTCGGCGTAGCTCGTCGTGCCCCCTTCGGAAATCACCGCGGTGCGGTCCGGCGAGCGCCCCACCTGCTGCTCGATCAGCTCGACGACACTCGCTCGCGGCAACGATCTGGCCGTGTCGTTCCACTCGGTGAGCAATCTGCGCCGCTCAACCGGAACGAGGAGGTCGATCTGATCGATCGGCTGGTCAGGATCGGCCGCGACCGACTCCAGCAGGCGGGACAGGCGAGCCGACAGGGCGGCCGCGGTCGCGTGCTCGAACAGATCCGTGCTGTACTCCAGCGTCCCGGCGAGCCCCATCGGAGATCCGTTCGCGTCGTGCCGTTCACTCAGGTAGAAGGTCAGGTCGAACTTCGCCGTGTTGGTCTCGGCCGGTCGGGGAAAACTCTGGAGTCCTTCCAGGTGAATGTTCGGCGCCTCGCCCACCGCCAGCGAGAGGAACACCTGGAACAGCGGGTGCCGGGACAGCGACCGGGTTGGCTGCAGGTGCTCGACCAACTGCTCGAAGGGGAAGTCCTGGTGCTCGTACGCCGCCAGATCGGCGTCGCGCACCCGCTTCAGGAGTTCGCTGAAGGTCGGCCGCCCCGAGGTGTCGGTGCGCAGCACGAGGGTGTTCACGAAGAATCCGACCAGGTCCTCCAAGGCCTCTTCGTCGCGACCGGCCACCGCGGTGCCGACAGGGATGTCCGTTCCGCCGCCCAGGCGGGTCAGCAACACGGCCAGCGCCGCCTGTAACACCATGAACATGGTCGCTCGATGGCGTCGCGCCAGCTCCTGCAGGTCCATGTGCGTCCACGCGTCCGTCCGGAACGGGAGCTCGCCCCCCAGGTAGGTCGCCTTGGCCGGACGGGGGCGGTCGGTCGGGAGCGGCAGCTCTTCCGGCAGCTTCGCCAGCGCGTCCCGCCAGAAGGCCAGCTGGGTGGAGATCCGGCTTGCCGGGTCCTGCGAGTCTCCCAGTCTTTCCCGCTGCCACAGTGTGTAGTCCGCGTACTGGACCGGCAGCGGCTCCCACCCCGGCTCCCGCCCGGAGCGCCGGGCGGCGTAAGCCAGCGACAAGTCCGCGCTGAGCGGCGCCAGCGACCAGCCGTCACCCGCGATGTGGTGGATCACCATCACCAGGATCTGTTCCGCGGGACCGGCTTGGATCACGTTCAGTCGCAGGGGCAGTTCGGTCGAGATGTCGAAGGTGCACGCGAGGGCCCGGGCCATCGTGGCTTCGATCTCGTCAGCCCCGCACTCGGTGAACCGCACGTCCACCCGTGCCTGATCCGCCGGGACGATCCGCTGAACGGGTTCGCCGTCCTGCTCGACGAAGAAGGTGCGCAAGGACTCGTGACGGGCCACCAGATCATGTACCGCCGCGAGGAACGCCTCGCGATCCAGCTCGCCTCGCAACCGCACGACCAGTGGCAGGTTGTAGGTGGCGCTCGGCCCCTCCATCCGATGCAGGAACCACAGGCGACGCTGGGCGTAGGAAAGCGGTAAGGCCGCCGGACGAGGCCGCACGGCCGTGAGCTCCCTCACCTCGGGCTTCCTCAACCTTGTTCCCGCCACGTTCTTCCCCCTGCCGTTCGGTCCACTCAGTAGAAATCCTGTGCTTTTGTCATTTCGACTGTCAACAGCTCGCGCTGGGGACATGGATATCCGGCACGAGCCGACTCGCAGTGATTCCTTTACGACCCGGATTCTCATATTTCACAGGCCAGGCCCCTCTGTTCACAGCGAAACCACGCACGGATCGAGAGCCCTGTTCTCGGCACCATGGATTCCGGCCCGAAGACATCCGGAAGATGAGGTTCACACGATCACGGGCCGGACGCTATAACGTGGATTAATTTCTTTTAACAGCTGTTTGACCGTACGCTTCAGACCATCGGCACGGCTGCGTGAAGGTGACCACCCCCTCGAAGTCGACGAGCCGCAATCCGGTGCCGGCCACCTCGACGGAGCCGACCCACGGGAGCGGGATCTCCGGCAGGCGCCGCGCCATCCCTGCCAGGCCCCGCCCTCGCAAGGTCGACGTGACCAGGTTCCACCCAGGCGACACGACAGGTTCGCCAAGCCTTCCGCCACACGCCGCGGTGTTCCGAACCGACACGGGAGCATGGCCCGGCGAGATCGAGATCCGCCCCACCGGCCGTCAACCGAGAATTTCGGTCGGCCCTGATCCGCGTTCCTGAGGTTCGCTCACAAGAGAAATTCAATGATAAATTCCGCGTTCGGCACCCAAAGATCCGAGCGCGATATTCACGAGTTTTCCTGCAAAGCGGTCTTCCGCTCCAGATTTTAGTTGTTATCATTTCTACATACGCCCGCCAAGAATCACCATAATTCCATGAGAACGACTGAAATGCTGTAGCGGAACTTTGAGCACCGACGAGAGGAACCTCCGATGTTCAAGGAAGCGACCCTCTACTCCCCCGTCATCAAGGACGACCAGGGAATTGTTTCCGTGATCTTCGCCAAGGACCATCCCGGATATCACGACCCGCAGTACCAGAAGCACCGCGCCGGGATAGCCGAGGCCGCTCTGCGCTACGTTCCCGGGCAACCCGTGCCGGACATCGCCTACACCGAGGAGGAGCACGCGACCTGGCGGCTGGTCGGCGCCGAGCTCGCCGAGAAGCACCAGCTGCATGGCTGCCGGGAGTTCCTTGAGGGCAAGGAGCGGCTGGCGCTCCCGGCCGACCGACTGCCGCAGCTCGGCGAGGCCTCCGCCGCGATCCGGGAGGCGACCGGATTCTGCTTCAGCCCGGCAGCCGGGCTGGTGGAGGTCCGGGACTTCTACGGCTCGCTGGCCGACCGCCGCTTCCAGGCCACCCAGTACATCCGGCACTTCTCCATGCCGCGTTTCTCGCCGGAACCCGACATGATCCACGAGGTGGTGGGCCACGGCAGTCACCTGTCGAACCAGCGGCTGGCCGACCTCTACGAGCTGTTCGGCAAGGCGGTCCGCCGGCTGCGTTCCAAGGAGGCCGTCGGCATGGTCTCCAGTGTCTTCTGGTTCGCCCTGGAGTACGGCCTGGTCCGGGAGGACGGGAAGATCAAGGCGTGCGGAGCCAGTCTGCTCTCCTCCTGCGCCGAGCTGGAGCGGTTCCACCAGGCCGACATCAGGCCGCTGGACGTGGCGTCCATGGTCAGTCAGGGCTATCTGGTTGAGCAGTACCAGCCGGTGCTCTTTTGCGCCGACTCCTTCGCGCACCTGGAGGAGTTCCTGTCGACGTTCCTGGTCACTGTGAACGACTCCAATCCGCTCCCCGCGGTCTGAGGACCGACGCGGAACGGACCGGCGTACCCCGGCATGAAGTCGACCGGCAGGAAATCGTGAGCCGCCTGGTCGATGCGCAAGGGGTACGCCGGGACCGTCACAGACTGTCATCCGACGCAATGCTTGATAAGGCCGCGGATGGAAACGCTCCCGCTGGAATCAAACGATTCGAAGTCGAAGGAGGTATCGGTCTGGTCCTCCAGGTAGGCCACAAGCGCGACCAGGGCCATGGAGTCGAGCAGGCCGGTCCCCTGGAGGTCCGTGTCCGCTACGACGACGACGTCCACCTCCTGCTCGTTCCATTTGGCCACCCAGGCGACAAGGTCGTTCTCCAGGGCGGTCATGTCAGAGCCCATGTGCTGTTCCCTTCCCTTATGCCAGGACAATCGCAGGCCGGTGACGCCCGTGGTCATCCGCCGGATCGATACGCTCGCCGCGGCGTTCACCCGCGCGCCGGCGGTTTCAACGCCCCGGGGGCGCCGCCGTACCTGTCAACGGCCCTGCTCTTTCGCCTGCGCGGCCGTGGCGAAGTACGCCGCCGCGAGCGGCCGGCTCAGTTTGAGGTTGGCGGTCATGTAGCGGGGGTCATTGCGTAGCGGCCGGTCGGAGAAGACCAGCGACGTGATCCGCTGATGGGAATCGAGCGCCTGGTTGACCTTCTCGATCTGCTCTCGGATCGAGAAGGCCAACGTGTCGTCCTGCGGGTCCGCCGGAGTGACGATCGCCCCCAGCCTGCCGGATCGCGGAGTGGGGACCACGAGCAGTTCGACGACGCCTTCAATACCGGCGAACAGGGACTCGATCTCGGCCGGATGAACCTTGCGACCGCTGTCAAGGACGATCACATCCTTTTTCCGGCCGAGCAGGACGAGAAAGCCGTCGTCATCCAGCGTCCCGTAGTCACCGGTCACAATCGTGCCGTCGGGACGGTACGTCTCGTCGGCCACGCCGGCCGTGTCGAAGTAGCCGGTGCTGAGCGGAGCCGGGCGATGGATCAACAACTCGCCGTCGGGCAGGAAGGTCACGGCCTCCGGGTCGATCAGCTTGCCCACACTGCCCAGCCGGTATTCGTCCTGCGTGTTCCAGGCGATCATCCCCGACTCGGTCATGCCGTAGGCCTCCAGCAGTTGCACCCCCTGGGCCCAGTACGTGTCCAGGGTTTCTCTCCGGATGGGCGCCATTCCGGTGATCATGAAGCGGATCCTCCCGCCCAGGAAGTCACCGAGTGAGTCCTCACCGCCGGTCTTGTGAAAGAGCTGAAGCGTGGTGTCATAGAACACGGGCGGGGCGATCAAGAAGGTTGGCCGCTCGTTCCTGACCACGCCGAAGACTCGCTGGTAGGGCGCAAGGACAAGGTCGGCTCCGGTCCACAGACAGCAGTAGACCGACAACCGCTGCTGGTAGTTGGACAGCGGCAGGAAGATCACATGCCGGTCCCTCGAGGTGATGCCGAAACACTCGATAAAACGGCTGATGACGTATTCGGTGCCTTTCCGGCTGACGTTGAGTCCCTTGAGCAGGCCCGAGGTGCCCGAGGAGAAGACCAGGCTGTGCAGGTCGCCCGGCTCGCTCCGGGGAGCGTCAGCCGACACGACGTCCACGCCGGGCACGCCGTCCGGTCTCACCACGGCGGGGTGCGCTGTCGTCACCTCGGCGTCCGTGATGAGCAGCGCCAGCCCGTGCCCGGCGATGAACTCGCCGGGATCGCCGACCACGGTGTCATCCGCGAACGCCTTGAGCACCGCACCGGTCATCACGACGGCGAGGTCCCAGAGGATCCAGTCGACGCTGTTGCCCGCGCGGATGCCCACCACGTGGCCAGGGCGGACTCCGGCGGCGGTCAATCGGTCGGCGTACAGCACCGCCACGTCATGGAGCTGCTGATGCGTCAACTCACGTCGGCGGCCCGCGGAGTCGACTTCCACAACGAGCGCCGAGGTATTGTCGCGGTATCGGTCAGCGAGTTCGTGAAGCTTCATGTCCGCTCTCCTTCTCCAATGCCCTCTCCAGATCCACGACAAGGTCAGCGAGCCGCTGCGTGACGAAGAACCCGATCCGGCCGCCGACCATGGACTCGTAGCCGCCGCTGCCGGTGTCCCACACGATCCTGATCTCCACCTCACACCCGTCGCCCTCGTCCAACCGCCGGACCCGCACCGACCGTTCGAGCGAGGCCCACAGCCAGCAGGGGGCAGCCCGTAGCACGACGCCGTCGGCGAGTCGCTGCGAGCGGTCGGCCCACACGACCAGGTCGTCACCCAGAGTTCCTGAGAACTCCTCCTCGGCCGGTGTCGTCACGTCGGCTTCGGGGTCCATCGCGAACGGATCGAGTAGGTGCGGTCTGCGGTGGAGCAGGTCCAGCACCTGCTCGGCGCTGTGGACGCTCCGGACACGCCGGCTCAGTGGCGACACCGCCGCCTCGAGCCGATCGAGGCGGCGCCGGTGGGCCGCCGCCTCGGTCAAGACGGCCTCCAACGATTCCAAGCCGCGTTCGAGGTCGGCCTCCGAGATCACCATCGGCGGCTGGATCCGCAGCACCTTGGTGTTGTACAGCGAGTAGGTGGAGGTCACGCCTGCCGCCAGCAGCCCGCCGAGCACCAGTCCGGCGATCGAGTCGTCGTGGAACTCCAGGCCGTGCATCATGCCCAGACCCCGATGGGCCGCGATCAGTTCGGGGAAACGTCCGACGGCGCGCGCGAGTCGGTCTCCGATCACCCGCGCCTTCTCCTCCACTCCGGCCAGGAACGCCTCCTCCGTGGCGATGGCGATCGACTCCAGGCCGACCCGGCAGGACAGCGGATTACCACCGAGACTGGATCCGAAGGTTGAGGGCAGTGCCCGCAGCGTCTCCCACACCGCCTCGGTCCCCAGCACGGCGGAGATCGGGAGCATGCCCCCGCCAAACGCCTTGCCGATGCAGATGATGTCCGGGGTGACGCCGAACTGCTGGTGGGCGAAGAAGGTGCCGCATCTACCGAACGCGGTCTGCATCTCGTCGAGGATCAGCAGTGCGCCGTTCTCGTCGCACAGACGACGCACCTCCCGCAGATAGTCCGGGGGCGGCACGATCACCCCGGCCTCGGCCTGGACGGGTTCCAGCAGGACCGCGGCGGTTTCGCCGTCGATGGCCGCCGCCAGCTGCTCGACGTCTCCGAAGTCGACCAGCTCGAATCGCTCCAGGAACGGCCCGAACAGGGCCTCGTGTTCGGGGCGCGCCGAGGCGCTCAGGGTGGCGAAGGTCTTGCCGTGGAAGCAGCCGCGGGCGCTGATGAACGTGCGGCGCCCGGTTGTGGCGCGGGCGAGCTTGAGCGCGTTGTCGATCGTCTCCCCACCGCCGTTGGCAAGGTAGGCGAACGGCAGCCGGTGGCCGGTGAGTTCGGCGAGGCGTTCGGTCAGGCGAATCTGCACCTCCTCAAACATGATCTTGGTGCTGTTCAGGATGCCCAGGTCGAGCTGGTCCCGCAGCACCGCGATGAGGCGCTCGTTGGAGTAGCCGAACGACTGGTTGCCGTACTGGTCGAACAGGGCGAGGAAGGAACGCCCGTCCTCGTCCAGGACGCTGCTGCCGGAACCCTGCCCCTGGACTCCGCACCCCATAACGAAGGCCATCTTTGAGTAGGTGGGATGGTTGTGCGCCGCCTTGGACTCAGCGAGCACCTGACGGTGTGTCCGCAACGCGACTCCTCTTGGCGTAGTCGTCGTAGTCGTGGAAGAAGTACTGCAGCAACTTGCTGCCGCGCCCCGCCTCGGTCCTGGCACGTGCGGCGGCGTCCGCCAGGTCGAGCACCGCGACCAGACTGAGCGGAGCGTCCTTGAACCTGACGTCCCGGTACGGCTCGTGCAGCGCGACGAAACCGATCTCCGTGTAGAAGCTCCGTATCCCGCCCCCCTCCTCGGCGAAGAAGTCACCGAGAACGTGGGTCGCGCCGTACTTTGTCACGCTGTGCACCAGCCCCTCACGCATCAGCGACATCCCGATCTCACGGTTACGGACCTGGGGCAGGGTCATCAGATGACCGAACTCGACCAGCCGGCCACCGGCCCGCAGGCTCGCGATGTCCACGACGTCCTCGCACGGCAGACCGGCCTCAGAGTCCGGAACGACCTTGACCGTCCCGATCGCCTCCGCCTCCTGATAGGCGATGATGTACTCCGCGTGGGCGTCGAACCGATCGAAGGTCTCGGCGGTGTCCGCGGCGTCGGAAAGGCGCCCCTGGTCCTGGACGTACACCGCGTCACGCAGCCGGAGCACAGCGTCCCGGTCGACCTGTGACTGCGCCACACGGAAGATGACAGAGTTCACCTCTACTCCTTTCAACCGGCTCGCCGGTCATCTGGTCTGTCTGGTCATCAGCTTCCGGAAGTAATCGAAGTAGCCGGTGTGGAAGTAGCGGAGACGGTCGCGGATCTCCAGGTGCAGGTCCGGCAACCGCGAGATCGGCAGGTTGGGCATCACATGATGCTCGACGTGGAAGTTGTTGCCGTTGGTGAACCACATCATCAGCCGGTTGGACCTGACGCTCCGCGTGTTGGCGAACACGTCCGTATCGAGCGTCTCGCAGCCGTGGTGCTCCGGTAGCTCGATCAGGGCGTGCACCGGAGCGGCGACGATCAGCAACGGCAACAGCCAGGCCCAGAGCACGAACTGCGAACCGAATGCCACCGAGATGACGGTCAGCGTGGAGATCGAGCCCAGGATCAGGAAGTGGTCGTGCCGAATGCGCCGCGAGACGGTACGGGTCTCGCCGTCGAAGTCCCTGCCGAGCAGGGAATGCCACAGGTTCGCCAGGAACACCCGGTAGTGGTGGAACATGGTGAACCGCGCCGCCCAGTCCATCGCGCGCTGGAACCCGGTTTTGCCGGCCGCGTCGCCGTACTGGTCTCCGTAGTCGAAGAATTCGCGGTTCATCGCGGTTCCCAGATATCGGTGGTGCCGCAGATGGGCGACCCGATAGGCGGTGAACGAGATGAGCATCGGCAGGCCCAGCGCGGTCCCTACGATCGTGTTGGCCCGCTTGTTGCGGAAGGCCAGGTTGTGCAGGGCCTCATGTTGCAGCTCGGCGGCGTGCGCGAACATGCATCCGATCAGGGCGACGCCCAGGATTCTGGCCCACGGCGCGGGTTGCAGAGCGAACAGCAGACCCGCGGCGGTGATGGCCGCGCACACCAGGAGCTTGAGCACGAAGGTCGCCCCTCGGACCTCGGTACGCAGGTGCTTCAGCGAGGCCCGCAGTTCCGCGGCGCTTTCTGGTGAGGCAGCCTCGTCCGCCAGGGATTCCATCTTTCCCCCATCTCCACCGGCCACTAGGAAGCTTCGGTCTGTTTCCGTAACGCGTCATCGACGAGCCTTGCCAGACCGGCGGCCGTGGGTGTTTCGAAGAGCTCCCGTACGGTCAGCTCCACGCCGACCGCCTTGCGAATCCGGGCGAGCAGCCGGACGGCGGACAGAGAGTGCCCGCCGATGTCGAAAAAGCTGTCGTCGACACCTGGCGGCTCCGCCCCGAGGATCGCGGCGAACAGTTCGACCATGAATTTCTCGCGCGCGGTGTCCGGCGGACGGCTGGCGGCCGTCGTCGCCTGCGACGGGGATGGCAGCGCCCCGCGGTCCAGCTTCCCGCTGGCCGTGAGGGGCAGGTCCGCCACCTGCATGATCATGCTCGGGACCAGATGGGCGGGCAGTCCGGCGGCCAGCCGGGCGCGCAGACGTTCGGGGTCCGGTTCAACGCCGGGGTCGGCCACGATGTAGGCCACCAACCGGCGGTCTCCCGGCTGATCCTCCCGTACGGCGGCGGCGGCCCTGGCCACCCCGGGGGAACGGGCCAGGGCCGTCTCGACCTCGCCCAGCTCGATCCGGAAGCCTCGTACCTTGACCTGGTCGTCGTTGCGGCCGACGAACGTCAGCTCGCCGTCCGCGGTCCAGCGCACGAGGTCACCGGTGCGGTATGTCCGGGCGCCGGGCCCTGCGAAGGGGTCGTCGCCGAAGCGTTCGGCGGTCAGGACGTCCCGGCCGAGATAGCCGAGGGTGACCCCGGCGCCGCCGACGTACAGCTCCCCGACCGCGCCTGCGGGGACGAGGTCCAACCGGTCGTCGAGTATGTAAGCCCGCACGTTGCGCAACGGTTTGCCGATCGGCGGGGCGGCGGCCTGCGAGGGCGCCAGCCGGGTGCTCATCGCCGTGGACACGGTCGCCTCGGTGGGCCCGTATCCGTTGATCAGCGTGCAGACCGAAGCCCACCGTTCGATCACGGTCGGTGACGCGGCCTCGCCCACGATCGACACCGTCGTGCCGTCCGGCCATGCCTGAGGCGACATGACCTCAAGGGCCGACGGCGGCAGCACCAGGTCGTTGATTCTCTTTTCGATGACCAGCCGTAGCAGGTCCGGGCCCGGTGTCAGGCGCTCCGCTCCGGCCGATACCAATGTCCCGCCGTTCAGCAGGGACTGAGTCATCTCACCGACGAACGCGTCGAAACTGGATGAGGCGAACTGCAGGGTCCGGGTCCCGGGCCCCGAGTCCAGGCGATCCACCATGGCGGCCACCAGGTTGACGACCCCCGAGTGCCTGACCATCACCCCTTTCGGCACACCTGTCGAGCCCGAGGTGTAGATCACGTAAGCGGGCTGGTCCGGGGAGAAAACGGCACCGCGTTCCTCATCGGTGAGGTTCTGGCCGGGCAGCGCTCGCACGGTCCCGGCGACCTCGGCGTGGTCCAGGAGCAGGCATCGGGCGTCCAGTTCCCCGGCGAGTCCCGAAGTGATCGAGTTCAGCACCACCAGAGCCGGTTTCGCGTCGCCCACCATGAAGGACAGCCGGGAAGGAGGGTAGGCCGGGTCCAGCGGCAGAAAGGCGGCGCCGGCCTTCAAAACGCCGAGAGCGGCGATGTGCAGGTCGGGTGAGCGGGGCAACGCGAAGGCCACGATCTGGCCGGGCCCCGCGCCGAGGGCCAGCAGGTGCCGAGCCAGCCGGTTGGCCCGCTCGTTCACCTCCGCGAAGCTCAGTACGGTGTCCTCGAACTCGATCGCCGGAGCCTGCGCGGTCCGCGCCGCCCACGCCTCGACCAGTTCGTGCACCGCGGTGTGCGGGATCTCGTGGACCGGCCCCGTTCCCCATTCCTGAAGCCGTGCCCGCTCCTCGGGACTGACCAGCGCAATCTCGCGGACAGGCGTACCGGGGTCCTCCTTCACCACGGAGTCGAGGAAGAAGAGGAAACGCCGCAGATGGGCCTCCGCCTCCTCCTCGCTGTAGATCTCGGGATGTGCGTCGACGATGAGCTCGAACGCGTCGTCCGGCGACGTCCGGTAGAAGGTCACCGACAAGTCGTCCGTCGCCGAGAGCGAGACGGTTCGCACGGTCGCACTGGCCCCCGCGAAGGTGAGCGCGTAGTCGAAGTCCATGACGTTGACGACCTGTCCCCACAGACGGCGCCCCGTGCCCAGCAGTCCTAGCTCCCTGGCGAGTTCTGCCGAGGGGTAACGGGAGTGCGTCAGCGTCTGCCGCAGTTCGAGCGACACCTGCCGGGCGAAATCGGCCACGCTCGTCCCGGGGTCCATCGGGACGCGCACTGGCAGGCCGTTGGTCGTCATGCCGGGGACCCGCCGTACCTGCGGGCTCATTCGCACCGGTGCCGGTATGCCGAGAATGACCTCGGCCGCGTTCGTCATCCTGCCCACATAGGCGGCCGTGATCCCGATCACCAGGTCCGACCAGCTCACTCCGAAACGGCCGGCCGCCGCCCGCAGGCTCGCGATCCTGGCCGGACCGAGGTCGGCCCGGCGGCGGTGGGCGACCCGGACGGCCGCCGAGGATCGGCCGGCCAGCCGTACCGGCTCCGGACGGTCGGCGAACCTGGTGAGCCAGTAGGCGTGGTCCGTTTCGAAGCGTTTGGACTGCTCGTACTGCGCCTCGCTCCTCAGGAGTTCCTGAAAGGAGGGGAAGGCCCCCTCCTCGCCCGTGCGCCCCTCGGCCAGGGCGGTGTACACCGCGGCGATGCGGTTGTGGATGAGCGCGAGGCTCCAGCCGTCAACCACGGCGTGGTGAACCCGGCGGTAGAGGATGAAGCGGTCAGTCGCGGTTCTCAGCAAGGCCGCATCGCACAGTCTGAGCGGGTCGATCGGCCGCGCCATATCGGCCCGCATCCAGGCGTCCGCCTCGGCGGTGGGGTCGGGCTCGGCGCTGAAGTCGAGGTAGGTGAGCGGCGGATTCGTCTCGGGATCGACGTACTGGCGATACCCGTCCTCAGTGTTCACCAGGCGTAGGCGAAGCGCCTCTGTTTCGCGTTCGACATGCTCGTTCGCCGCCTGCATGAGGGCCGGATCCACCGATCCGCGGATCTCCAAGCAGTCGATGATGCAGTTGGTCGGGTCCGTCAGATCGGACGATTGAGCCATCCACGTGCGCAGCTGCGCGGAGAGCAGCGGCCATTCTTCCACCCCGTGATCGAGCAACACTCATCCTTCCGACACAGGCCATCGACATCGGAAATGCATTAGCTGTGCGAGCGGATCCTGTGCAGGGCCTGCCCTGCAGGCCTAACGAACAGAGATACCCGGCGATGGGGCCAGGGCACCTTGACGAGCTGATTCACCAGCCGGAATTTCAAACAGTCATCCTCCGCCATACTTCCTTCGCGTCGCAGACCGTGTCAAGAGCGACAGATAGCCCAACTATCACCGGATGCAACGCGTCCGGCCGGCTTATTAACAAGGCCTGCGGCCCTCTTTCGCCTCCGCTTCAGGCGTTTTGTGAGGTGAAACAGGCATAGCTGCATATCGAGATGAGATGGGCACGGAGAGCGACAAGTAGCAGTCGGAGCAGCGAAAACCGGCGATCTCCTCGCCCTACTCCGCAAGGCAAGCGAATGGCATGTGCATTCCAGCCCACAAAGATCAAAACGAGGATCACCCGAGGCGAAGAGCCCCATCGATGAAATTCGCTGAGCTCGGGGAAAGGATCGACGATGCTCGCACGCCCTGAGGTCTGACAGCGGATTACGGTTGCCGCGGAGCCGTCCTTGCCGCTTTCACCTTCGCATCATCGAGAACCCGCCTGCCGGGTTACTCGGATCCTCGCCGTCCGCCGATGAGGTGCCCGGGCTTTCCGGACAGGTCCCCAACCAAGGTTGCGGAAGAACCGGAAGGAGGGACTGCGACGGGACGCGGCCGACGATTCAACCGGGAGCGCGAGCCCGCAGGACACCGGACGGTCCGTGTCCGGTCGTGTACGCAGCCAAGGAGCTCGGCATCCACGACACCACACCCGGAAATCGGGCGAACGTCTGGCGACGTGGCGTCATCGCCGGGCGCGGGAGAGAAGGACGCGAGGGAGATCGCCCTCAAGCGGGAGAAGCGCAGGCTTCGCGAAGAGAACGAGCTCCCGGGAAAAGCCGTACCCCTTCGCCGTGGAGCACCGGTGATCGCCAGGTACGAGTTCATCAATGCGGAGAAGGCGGGCCACTCCATTGTGGACACGCGCTCGCCGTTGGGTGTGTCCCGATCGGTTGTCATGCGTGATGCCGCTGCCCGTTGTCGGCGACTTATGCGCGTCGCGAACGCCCGGAGGAGAAGATCGGGGCGATATTTCGAAGGAATCCGTCGCACGCGGGAGCGCCGGCGAATCCATGTGGTTCCGGTCCGCTTGGATGAACAGGCCCGCGACAAGACGGACAGGAATCTGATGCGCAAACCGGGTCCGCGGCAGCCTTTAACCGGGCCACAGGACACCTCCTTCCAGGGGATTCCCGGTCTGGCACGGTGCGACTTCACTGCCGGTAAACCGGGTTCAGAACCGGTATTCCATATCTCCGGCATCCCACACGGAAAGATTTCACTTATTCCGTTGATATGATCGCCTGCCATTACAGGATGGCGGCTGGACGAGCGACCTCGGGCCACTTCGACAGCTCGCCGACTTGTCATGCGATCGATTCAGCAAAGGGCGAAGGCGAGCCGAACTGAGAGTCTTCTCCATTCCTGTAACGGCTCGAATCAAACCGGAGAGAATCTCGTCCGACATCTCGTCCGACATCTCGCCGAGAACGGAATATGTCAGCCAGCAGGCATACAGGAGCGTGCCGGCGTCACGCTATGAAGCAATCCTTTTTCTGCGCCTTGGGAATGAGATCGACGGGATGACACTCGTCGCATGGAGGAAGCCCGGCACGAGGTTGTCAGATATCGCAGCATCCCAGAATCAGCGCAGGCTTCATACCGCGGCTCCGCCTGACGCCCGCAACGATTACCCGGGCCGGCGGTTCGTCGCATGAAGTGATCTCAGAAAGGCCACCCGGAGGAGGCGGAGCGGTTCACATCGTCACCATGCCCAGCCCCCGCACCCACTGGCCGGGCGATGAAATCGCCCGGCAGGGGTCCGGGGGCGTCACTCCGAGATCACAGACCGAGTCTCCGCGCGTGACCGCTAGTGCCAGACCCGGGCGTAGCGGATGTTGGCCGGGATGACGGGCTTGCCGTCCACCGGGGGTGTCGGGCCGTCCGGAACGGGCTGGATGCCGCCTGCGGCGACGCGATCCAGGGTGGCGAGCCCCGCGGCGTCGACCGTGCCGAAGACCGTGTAGTTGGGCAGCAGGCCGGAGTCACCGTAGACGAGGAAGAACTGGCTGCCGTTGGTGTCGGGTCCGGCATTGGCCATGGCCAGCACTCCGCGCGCGTAGGTCTTGCGGGTACCGGTGGTGTCGCCCGGCCATGGCGGCAGGTCGGTGGGCAGCTCGTCCTTGTACTTGTAGCCCGGTCCGCCCTCGCCGGTGGCGCTGGGGTCACCGCACTGCAGCACCTTCAGCCGGTCGTAGGCGGTCAGCCGGTGGCACGAGGTCTCGTCGTAGAACCCGTGTCGGATCAGGTGCACGAAGCTCTGCACCGTGCACGGCGCCTTGGCCGCGTCGAGGGTGAGCCCGATGCGGCCCTGGTTCGTCTTGAGAGTCGCCGAGACCGGCCAGGTGGGGGTGCGACGCGGGTCCTGCGGCAACGGCACCTTGCGCGCGGCCGGCTCGTCCGGGGTCTCGGTGTAGTGGCACGGCCCCTTCGTCACCCGAGGCGGCTTGCCTACGGCCGGGTCCGTGGCCGCCGAAGCGGGCATTGCGCCCAGCGCTATCAGTGAACCCGCCGTCACCGCGGCTGCCGCGGCGCGTACCGCGAGTCGTAACAACGCTCTGTCAGACATGATGTCTCCCTGGGGGGTGATCAACAGGCTCCCTGTGGTCTAATCGATCTGACCGACGCCGTCAAGAGCGCCGCTCGGCGCCGCGGATTCCATGGCCCAGGCTGTATGGTCGTGTCGCGCATTTGGGAGTGGGTCGCACGATTCGCCGGGAGCGACACCACGAGCCATCAGTGGTCGCCGGGCAGCACGGGAACCTGTACGCGACAGCCGACCCCCGAATCCGTTGACGCCGGCACGAACAGCCGTGGGTTCCTCTCCTGAGGCCGACGAGGTGTGACGCGCCCCGCGTGTAACGACTCACGGGGCACCCATAAGAACATCATAATTAATTTAAATAAATACATGATATATTTCTCCTGTGGACGCCACCTCGAACGACGACCTGGACGTGGACGCCTTCACCACGGCGATCGAGAACTTCAACCGCTTCTACATTCGGCTCCCGATGCTGGAGAAGCTGTCGTTCACGACACTGTCGGTGCTGGACACCCTCGCGTACGGCGGCGGCCCGATGCGACTGACCGACCTGACCAGGACCGAGCAGGTCAGCCAGCCCGGCATCACTCAGCTGGTCACCCGGCTCGAACGCGACGGACTAGTGGAGCGCCGCCCCGACCCAAGCGACGGACGCGCCGTCCTCGTCCACATCACGGAGGCGGGCCGGCGGATCGGCCGATCACGCCACGACGACCGGACACGCCACCTGGTCCCGCTCATCGCCCAGCTGACCACCGAGCAGCGACAGGCGATCGCCGACGCCCTACCCGCCCTGACCCGTCTCGCGGAACTCGGGCGAGGCCTCTGACGAGGCGGTTCGGCGTCACGCCGGGTTTCCCGTGATGCGGTCACCCGATACAGGTGATCCGGCCGTCCGTGACGGTGGGTCGCCGCCAGCGCATCTGCGCATCGGGAAGGCCGCGCGGCGTCAGGTCTTTCCGAGGCTCGCCGGCAGCAAGGCGCGGATCGTGGCGTAGACGGTATCGAGGTCCACCGCCTCGGGAGCGATCCGCCACTGGGCGTGAACGCCGATGACGGCCCCCACCAGCACCACCGCGAACGCCTCCGGGGTGGTTTCCGCGGGCAGCGCCCCCGCCGGTATCCAGGCCTGTACCCCCTGCCGGAGCGCCGCATGGAGCCGCGCGTAGTGCTCACGGATCGGCGAGTCGACCTCAACGGCCTCGGCGAGCAGGGGGATGAACAGGCGCGTGACAGGCAGGCGGATGAAGCCCATGACCTGGTCGAGCGGATCGCCGGGACGCTCCCCGTCGGGCGGGGCGAAACCGGTCAGCACGGCCTGAAGCTGGTCGTCGACCACCGCTTCCAGCAGGCCCAGCTTGTTGCCGAAGTGCCAGGGGATGGAGCCGCGGCTGATGCCGGCCCTGTCGGCGATGTCGATGAAGCTCGTCTGCCGATATCCCTTCTCGGCGAAGAGCTCGGCGGCGGCCGCCACCAGCAGCCGACGGCTCTCCTGAGTCCTCTCGATACGTCGCGTGGCCATGCCGACCATCTAACCAGGTGTGCCGGATGACAGAGTAAATGCTGGTCGATATAGCCTGTGTCAGTCAACATAGAAACCGAGGAGGTTCTCATGCGTTGGGTGACCTATGCGACGGACATCGGAGACCGGGTGGGGCTGATCGGCGAGGACCGGATCCACCCCGTCGCGCCGGGAGTCAGCTTGATCGAGCTCATCGGCCGGGGCGCGGAGGAACTGCGAGCGACGGGGAAGGCGGCGTTGGCGTCCGCGGCGCAGACGGTTCCGCTGGCCGAGGCAAGGCTGCGCGCGCCGATTCCACGCCCGCCCTCGGTCCGTGACTGTCTGTGCTTCCTCGACCACATCCGCAACTGCCGGCAGGCGGCCGGCTCGCCCCGCACGCTCGAGGACTCCTGGTACCAGATCCCGGCCTTCTACTTCGCCTGCCCCTCGACGATCGCCGGCCCGTACGACGACGTGACGATCTCGCCCGGCAGCTCCTGGTTCGACTTCGAACTGGAGATCGCCGCGGTCATCGGACCGGGCGGCCGGGACCTCACACGGCGACCACACCCACGGCAACCAGCTGCTGGGCGAGCACGTCCAGATCATCGCCGCGGAGGCCACCTGCGCGGAGATGCGGCACGAGATGCCCCCCCGAGATGCTGACCGCCACCCAGGTCATGGACATCGGCCCGGCGACCCCCTACTTCCGCGAACGCTTCGCCGCCTTCGACTTCAGCGGCATCCGCCTGCGACTGCCCGACCTGACCTATGACGGGGAACTCCCCTTGGACATCGGAGGCCGCGAGGTGCGCGTGATGAACCTCGGCCCCGCCCACACCGCCGCCGACTCCGTCGTGCACGTGCCGGACGCGGGCGTGCTCTTCGCGGGCGACCTGCTGTTCATCGGCTGCACCCCGATCGTGTGGAGCGGCCCGATCGCCAACTGGATCGCCGCCTGCGACAAGATGATCGCCACCGGCGCCAACACGATCGTCCCCGGCCACGGCCCGGTCACCGACCCCGACGGGATCCGCGCGGTGCGCGGCTACCTCACCCACGTCGTCGAGCAGGCGGACGCCGCCCATGCCCGAGGCCTGTCCTTCTCCGAGGCGATCGAGACGGTGGACCTCGATGAGTACGCCACCTGGCTGGACGCCGAGCGGATCGTGGTCAACCTCCACCGCCGCTACCGCGAACTCGACCCCACCGCCACACCCGATCTGGACCAGATGACGCTGATGGCCATGATGGCCGAAAGGGAGCTCTCGTGAGCCTGCCGAAGACCATGCACACCTCCCAGCCGTGGCGCATCCACGAACTCACGAGTGACTTCTCGGTCGAGGATGTGTGGGCGTTCCGCACTCCCGGAGCCGGACCTGACGACTTCCCCACGATGCTCGCAGCGATGCGAGCCGCCGGCGGACCCATGAAACAAGCGTGGCCGGTGAGGTTCCTGTTTGCCGTTCGGTGGAAGCTCGGCACATTCCTCGGCTGGGACAGACCATCAGCGGGTGTCGGTGAGCGGGTTGCCTCGCTCCGCGACCGCCTGCCTGACGACGTCCGCGGCGCTCCCCGCGGCCCGGACAACGAGAGCATGCCGCTCAAAGCGGTCTACGAGCTCGACCTGGAGTCCGCACGCGAGCTGGCGAACAAGACCGTGCACACCGTGATGCATCTCGGCTGGGTTCAAGGAGCGAACGGCGACCATGAGCTGCGGATGGCCGTCCTCGTCAAGCCAAACGGATGGTTCGGGCGGCTCTACATGGCCGCCATCGCGCCTTTCCGACACCTCATCGTCTACCCGGCTCTGACCCGGCAATGGGAACGAGCCTGGCGCGACCGCGACCAGGCGCAGGCGGAGCACGGGGAAGGGACGTCATGATGAACTCCAGAAAGCGGCTGCTCCGCTGGGCGAGCGGGATCATGCTCGTGCTGGGAACAGGGCACCTGTCCTTGCTGGCGCTCACCGCCGGGGAGGGCGTCACCGGCTGGGTGGATCGGGGGATGTGGGCAGCCGTCCCGCTCGCACTCACGGACGGGGGCGCCGTTCAGACGGTGAAGTCCCTTCAGAATGTGGTCACCTTCTGGGGCGGCCCGGGAAGCTTCGCCGTACCTCTGATTCTCCTGGGCTGCCTGACATGGCACCTCGCTGGACGCGGGGTGGCCGTGCCGGCCGGAATCGGCTGGGGCCTCGCAACGTGGTGTGTGCTGGGCGGCGTCCTTCTTGTGCCATCCCCATTCTTCGCCGGGATCATCTCCGGGGCGCTCATCATCGTGGCAGCGCGGAAGGAGGATCGGCCCGGAGCGGCCCGGGACCGGGAAAGACGGGACGATTCAGGCTGTTGAGATGGTCTGGAGGTGCAACCGGGCGATGCTCAAGGAGAATCGGCGCAGCAGCAGGATGGCGGTGGCTGCGAGACCGGTGAGCAGGCCCAGCCAGATGCCGACGGTGCCGTTGCCCGTCACGGGCCCGAGCAGCCAGGCGACGGGCAGGCCGATGAGCCAGTAGCCGACAATCGTGATCCGGAAGCCGCCCTTGGTGTCGTCGAGGCCGCGCAGCAGTCCGACGCCGATGTTCTGGGCGCAGTCGAAGAACTGCAGCAGGGCGGCCACCATGAGCAGGTCAGCGGCGATGTCACGGGCGGCGTGTTCGCCGGGACCCATAAACGGGGCCAGCACGACAGCCGGAACGCTCAGATAGATCACGGCGACCACGGCCATGACGGCGGCGGCACAGATCAGGGCGGTGTTCTTCAGTCGCCGGGCCGCCGCGAGATTGTTCAGGGCCAGTTCGCGGCTGACCCCAATGGAGGCGGCGTGGGACAACCCAACGGCGATCTGGAACACGATGTAGACGAGTTGGTTGACGGCGGTGTGCGCCGCGAGCGCCGCGGTTCCGAAGCCGCCCACCAGGAGGGCCACAACGGAGAAGAAACCGGCTTCGGAACCGTAGGTGGCGGCGATCGGGGTGCCGAGCCGGATGAGGCGCCGCAGGGTCTGCCCACGAGACCTCCAGACGTTCAGTGACAGGAGAGGGGCAAGCCGCGGGTCACGTCGGGCTGAGGCGTACAGGGCGAGGGATGAAAGAACGTGAACGACGGTGGTCGCCAGACCGACTCCGGGCAGGCCGAGTTCGGGCAGGAACCAGGTGCCGTGTATGAGGGCCCAGTTGAGCCCCGCGTTGACGACGATCGAGGCGAGGGTGATGCGCAGCAGAGCCTGCGGACGGCGCATGCCGACGGTGAACTGCCGTATCGCCTGGAACCACAGGCAGGGGATGAGCCCGGGCGCCATGGCGTAGAGCACGGGTTCGGCCGCGTCGACCACCTTCGGGTCCTGGCCGAGCCACATCACGGCGTGGCCGATGAGGACCATGAGCACCGCGCCGGCGAGACCGGCCAGGGTGGCCAGCGCGAGCGAGGCCCGCACGAGGTCACGCACCTCCTCGTCGGCCTGCTCCCGTTGACCGTCCGGCGCGGCCGACTCCGCACGCGCCACCGTCGCCGCGATCTGGTTGCCGACCGCGGTCACCAGGCCGACGCCCATGGTCCGTAGCTGGTTGAAGATCACGATGGCGAGGCCGCCCGCGGCCAGTGCTTCGACGCCGATCAACCCCATCATCACCGTGTCGGTGGTGGTCAGGGCGACCTGGGCGAGTTGTGTGAGGGCAAGCGGTACGGCCAGGGAGGCGAGGGCTCGGCTGTCACGGACGAAGGTGGCGACCATCCACTCAGTCCCCGTGTCGTTTCGTCAACATCTTCTCCACTTCATGTTCAACCTCCGAGGTCCAGGAGGACTCGAACGTTGATCCAGTCGTCGAAGACGGTGCCCATGTGCTTCTCCCCGCCGTCGTCGACCAGAGCGACCATAGTGGTGCCGGGGGCGGAGGAGGACATCCGGGTCACTTGTAGCCAGTGCCCTCGTGCCGCAGGACGGCCGGGGCGCCGACGAGCGTGGTCACGGTCGGAGTCGAGGAAAAGGTAAAACTTGACGCCTCACCTCAAATTAGGGTAGCCAATCCTAAGTATTTTGTGTTGCGTGAAACGAGGACGAAGTGGATCTATCAAGACGTCAGCTGATTTGGGCCGGCGGCGGTCTGGGGGCGGCCATGCTGCTCGCGGCCTGCGGTAACGGCAGTGACGGCAAACCCGCCGGGGCGCCGTCGGCCGACGTCTCCAGCGGACCCCGTCGTGGTGGAACGCTCCGGATCGGCGCACTGGGCAAGGCCGGCGCCATCACCCGTGACCCGCACGGCACCCAGGTCAACGAGAGCGACTACCTCATCATCAGCCTGCTCTACGACACCCTCACCGCGCCCGGTGACAGGACCAACACGGCACCTCGTCTCGCCGCCGGCTGGAAGCCCTCCGACGATCTGAAGACCTGGCGCTTCACGATTGCCAAGGGCGCGAAGTTCCATGACGGCTCCCCGGTCACCGCCGAGGACGTCGTCTTCTCCCTGCGCCGACTGCGCAACACCCCCTCGGGTGCCTCCCGCCTGCCCGGCATCCAGGCCAAGAACATCACCGCGGAGGGCACCGAAACCGTCGTCCTCGTCTCCGACTACGCCAACGCCGACCTGCCCCTGCTGACCAGGCTCACCACCTTCATCCTCCCCAAGGACACCAAGGACGAGGAAGTCGACAAGGCTCCCGGCACCGGTCCGTTCAAACTCGACTGGTTCCGCGGCGGCAATGCCCGGCTCGTGCGCAACGACGACTGGCACGGCGGTGACGTCCACCTCGACGCGATCGAGGTGAGGATCTTCGAAAGCCCGCAGGCGATGGCCAACGCCCTGCTGTCCGGCCAGATCGACCTCGCCTCCAACGTCGGCGCCGTGGCAGCCCGCACCGCGGAGACCCGCAAGGACATCCAGGTCGTACGCCGCCCCAACGACATGGCGATGCCCATCGTGATGCGCACCGCCGATGGGCCGTTCGCCGACCCGAGGGTGCGCGAGGCGCTGCGTCTGGCCACCGACCGCGAGGCCATGGTCAAGCAGGTCCTGTCCGGCTACGGCACGGTCGCCAATGACATCCTCGGCACCGGCGACCCGGCCTACGCCCGGGACATCCCGCAACGCGCCCGTGACCTCGCCAAGGCCAAGCAACTGCTCAAGGACGCGGGCTTCGACACCTCCAAGACGTACGAGCTGTACACCACCGAGGACATCGCAGGCCTGGCCGAGATGGCCACCCTCTTCGCCACCCAGGTTCGCGAGGCCGGCGTGAACATCAACGTGGTCAAGCAGGAGTCCGGGACCTTCTGGGATAAGACATGGCTCAAGGGTCATCTCTACACCACCTACTGGGGCACCAACGACTCCGTGGTTTTCTTCGCCAGCAAGACCATGGTCTCGGCGAGCGGCCAGAACGAGGCGGGGTGGAAGGATCCCGAGTTCGACCAGGCCTACCAGCAGGCCATCGGAACCGCCGACACCGCCCAGCGGACGCAACTCCTGCACAAGCTGCAGGAGATCGAGCACGAGAGGTCCGGCTACCTGCTGTGGGGCATGGCCGACGGCATCGACCTCGCGGGCCAGGCCGTCCGAGGTCTGCCCAAGCTACCCGGTTACGGAAGGGTTCAGCTCGAACAGACATGGCTGGCCCGCTGACCCCCGATTCCGCCGCCCCGGCCGGACCTTCAGGAGACCTGGAGGTCCGGCCGGGGCGGCATGCCGACCGCCGTGCCCTGCTCGTGTTCGCCCGGCTCTGCGGCCTGCTCGCACGGCGGACACTGCTCCTTGTGGCGCTGCTCGCGCTGGTCTTCTTCACCGTCGAACTGCTCCCCGGAGACGCGGCCACCGCCACCGCCGAGCGTGGTGAGGGCGTGGCCGACCTGGCTCGGCGACGCGAGATGCTCGGTCTCAACCGGCCCGTCCTGGAACGGTTCTGGGACTGGATGACCGGGATACCCACCGGAAACCTGGGAGTCTCCGCCCGCGGTGAACCCGTCGCCGGGCTGCTCGGCGGGCCGTTCCCCAACACCCTGCTGCTCGGCGGGCTCGCGTTGCTGCTCACCGCCGTCTGCTCACTCGGGCTGGGCTGCTGGGCGACCCTGCGGCCGGGGGGAACGGTGGACCGGGCGGTCTCCGGCACGGCGACCGCGGTGCTCGCGCTGCCCGAGTTCGTGGTGGCGGTCGCCCTCGTCCTGACGTTGTCCCTGTGGACCGGCTGGCTGCCCGCAACCACCCTCACCGACGCCGACGGCTCGCCCGCCTCCTGGCAGATGCTCATCCTGCCCGTCCTGGCCCTGACGATCCCGCAGACCGGCTGGAACACCCGAATCGTGCGCGCTGCGTTGGCCGACGAGGCCAGGGCCCCGCATGTGGAAACAGCCGTTCTCGACGGGCTGCCGCCGTACCGTGTCCTGGCCTGGCACGTACTGCCGGGCGCGCTGCCTGCGATCACGGCCGGTCTGGCCACCTCCACAGGCATGTTGCTCGGCGGCGCCGTCGTCGTGGAGACCATCTTCAACTACCCCGGCATCGGTTCGGTCCTCGCCAGCGCCGTCGCCGACCGTGACAGCCCCGTCGTCGCCGCGGTCACCGCCCTGACCGGGGCGGTCATCGCCGTCGTACTCCTGCTCGCCGACCTGGTGCGAGACTTCGCGGCGGGGGGCCGGAAATGAGACGCCTGTCGAAGCTGTCACGGTTGCTGCCCGCGCTGCTGCTGATCTGCCTGTCCGCGGCCGGGCCCTGGCTCGCGCCGTACGCCGTGGACACCCCGATCACCGCTCCGTACGCCGCACCGAGCAGTGAAGCCCTGCTCGGCGGTGACCAGCTCGGACGCGACGTCCTCACCCGCCTGCTGCTCGGCGGCCGTGAACTCATCGCCTCCTCCGTGCTCGTGGCGGTTCTTGTCACCGGTGCCGCGGCCGTCCTCGGCGCGATCAGCGTGCTACGCCCGGCTGTCGGACGGATCGTGGAACGTGTCGCGGACGTTCTGATGCTGCTGCCCTCCGTTCTCGGCATCCTGCTCATCACCCTGTACTGGCCGGGCGGCGGCAGACTCGCCGTGATTGCCGCAGCCTTCGTCATGGGTGTGCCCTACGCGGTACGGCTCGCGGCCGGCGCGGCGGCTCCGGTCGCCGCCTCCGGCTATGTCGAAGCCGCGGCGGCGGGCGGGGAACGGTTGTGGCATCTGGTCGTCCGCGAGGTGCTTCCCAATCTGCGCGCCACGCTCCTCACCCTCTTCGGCCTGCGGTTCGTCGCCGCCGTCTACGTCGTTGCGACAGCCGGGTTTCTCCAGGTCGGCCCCCAGCCTCCGGCAGCCGACTGGGCCTTGATGATCCGCGAGAACGCCCCCGGCGTGCTGCTCAATCCCTGGGCCGTGGTCGCTCCCAGCGCCGCCATCGGCCTGCTCGCCATGAGCGTCAACCTCGCTGCCGCCACCTTTGCTGCACCGACCGGCCGTAAGCCGGTGATCATCCTGTGAGCCACATGTCTGGTCGATATCAGGACAAGGCGGCCAACCCACCGAACGCGCCGGTGGTCCAGGTCGAGGGCCTCACCGTCACCGCACCCGGCGGAAGGCCCCTCATCCGGAACGCCGGACTTGAACTCCGCCCAGGACGCCTGGTTGCGCTGACCGGCCCCTCCGGCTCCGGCAAAACCACTCTGCTGCGTGCTGTCATCGGGCTCCTACCGCCCGGCGCCACACGTGTGGCAGGCCGCGTCGAGGTCCTTGGCCGCGACATACTCGGGCTCGCCGAACACGAGCTGCGCGAGCTGCGCGGGAAACACCTCGCCTATGTTGGGCAGGATCCCGCCTCGGGTCTCAATCCTCGGATGCGGGTCCGTTCCCTCATCCGTGAAGTCGCCGTGGACCGGAACCCGGACGCGGTGGCGACGCTCCTGGCCGAGGTACGGCTGGCGGACGGTGACCGGCTGGCCGCCCGGCGGCCCGGCGCCTTGTCCGGTGGGCAGCAGCGCCGCGTCGCCCTGGCCCGTGCCCTGGCGCGCCGACCCGACGTGCTTCTCCTCGACGAGCCCACCGCGGGGCTGCATCCGGAACTGCGCGAGGAGATCGGCGCGCTCCTGCGCCACCTCGCGCACACACGCCGGCTCGCCGTGGCGTTCTCCTGCCACGACGCCGACCTCGTCGCCCGGCTGGCGGACGACGTGGTGGAACTGGGTGTCGTGACACACCGGCCCACCGCCCGTGCCGCACGCGTGACAGACGCCGAAGAAGCCCGCGCCGTACGCGCACCCGCGCTCCAGGCCCGGGGGGTGGAGGTGATCTTCGGCCGTCCGGGCAAGGGGGTGGTGCCCACGTTGCGGGGTGTCGACCTCACCATCGCCCCGGGCTCCTCGACGGGGGTCGTCGGCGCCTCCGGTTCGGGAAAAACGACACTGGTACGAGCCATCGTCGGACTACAGCCGCTTACGGCAGGCACCATCGTCTTCGACGGCACGTCGCTGAGACCGGGCCTGCGCGGCCGTAGCCGCGCACAGCGGCGCAGGATTCAGCTGGTCACACAGAATCCGCTTGGCGCGCTTAATCCCAGCCACACGGCCGGCGCGGCGATCAGCAGGCCGTTGCGCCTGCACCGGCGCTGCCCGGCCGGTGACGTCCCCACCCGGGTGGCGGACCTTCTGCGACAGGTGGGCCTGTCACCCGCCTACGCGGACCGCTACCCTCACGAGCTCTCCGGCGGGCAACGCCAGCGGGTCTCCATAGCGCGAGCACTGGCGGCCGAGCCGGATGTGCTGATCTGCGACGAGGTCACCTCCGCACTCGACGCCGCCACCGCTGAATCGATCATGGACCTGCTGATGGGCCTGCGCGACCAGCATGACCTTGCCCTTGTCCTGATCAGCCACGATCTCCCGCTCATCGCCGACCGGACAGAAACCGTTACCGTTCTGGACGCGGGCGTCGTGGCGGAGTCCGGTCCCACCGCCCACGTCTTCGCCAACCCCACGCATCCGGCGACCCGTGCCCTGCTGTCTCGGACGATGGAAGACTCAGCCTGATGGGCCGGGAGATGAACGGCAAGTGGGTGGGGTTCGGCAGGAACTTCAAGGTCAACACGGGTGAGTGGGGATTCACCTGGGTGGAGAAAGCTCGGTCGGCGCGTGATCTACGCTTGTACCACAACAGGCTACGATCCGACCGTGGTTCCCGGGGGCGGTAGCTCAGCTGGTTAGAGCAACAGACTCATAATCTGCTGGTCGGGGGTTCAAGTCCCTCCCGCCCTACCCCGGGCCCATCACACCAGTCACCACGGCGACGATCACCGACCCCTGCGGGAAGGCACCGCGCTCGACCATGGTGAACACCCCGAACATCATCTTCGCCACGTACACCCAGTCCAGCCGCATCTCGTGCCGGTTCGCGAAGTCGTCAATGAACGCATCCAGGTCGGCGTTCCGTTTGGCGTAGCCACCGGCGTGGAAGTCGTGGCTGATCGACCAGTTGCTCGACGTCTTGCCGTAGGCCGCCTGCAGGCGGGCGACGTCGTCGGCCAGGAACTCCCCGCCGCGCAAAACCGAGATGCCCAGCGCCCGCTGGCCGGGGGCCAGACCGGCGGCGATGCCCGCGAGTGTGCCGCCTGTGCCGACCGGGCAGCAGATGACATCGAATGGCACGTCGATCTCCGCGGGCAACTCCGCGCAGCCGCGCACAGCCAGGTCGTTGCTGCCGCCCTCGGGCAGCAGGTAGAACCGCCCGAACTTCTCCCGCAGCGCTTCGACGACGGGCCGGGTGTTCTTGGCCCGGTAGGTGGTGCGGTCGAGGTAGGTCAGCTGCATCCCGCAGTCGGTAGCGAAGGTCAGGACCTCGTTGAGCGGCAAGTGCTCCTCCCCGCGGATGACCCCGACGGTCTGGAATCCGAAGTGGGCGCCGGCTGCGGCGACGGCCCGCACATGGTTGGAGTAGGCACCCCCGAAAGTCAGCAGGGTGTCGTGCTCCAGCTTGGCGGCCCGTGCCAGGTTGTGCTTGAGCTTGCGCCACTTATTGCCGGGCAGGTGCGGGTGGATCAGATCATCGCGCTTGAGGAGCAGCCGCACACTGGCCCGGGTGAGGCGAACATCGTGAAGCTCGACGAGCGGCGAAGCAGCCACTGGGACGATCTTGTAGCAGCCGGGCCTCGGGCGGTTCACCACATCAGGATGCCACTTTGTGTGCGTCTCTGCGGGGCCCTCACCTCGCCGGAATGGCGATTTTCACCGTGGGGGGCGCGCTGGCCAGCTGCTCCTCCCACCCCTGGGCGCTGGTGGCGGCCAGGCTGCTGCAGGGCGTGGGCGGGGGCCTGGTCAACTCCCAGATGATCGGCACCATCCAGGACGTGTTCACCGGGCACAGCAGGGCGCGCGCCCTCGGCCTGGGTGATCACAAGAGGTGCGAACGATGAGAGTACTGGCCTGGGCCGGGGTGAGCGCGGGCACGGCGATGACGCTGGCAGGCCTGTACGGCATAACCATTGTCCCGACCACTGACTTCTATCTGCCGGTGTGAACGGTTCCCCTGTTCGTCACCGGGCTTCTGCTGGACATCGGTGCCTCGACGATGTGAGCCTCCCCCACGACCGTTCGGCTCACGATCCGGAACTTTCAGCGGGCCGGCCAGGAGCGGGAGCGGCCTGCCAGGGGGCTACCGGATAGAGGGCGGTGACCGTTTTGACACCGCCACTTCTTACACCACGGCACACCCGTGGGCAGCGGCGAACGGCGAGAGATCGGGAACACCGAAGGTTTCGCACATCGTCTTGAAGGTGACGACTTTATCCTCGCCAAAGCGCTGGACCTGGGCGGCGTAGGACGCAGCGGAAACAAAGGTGGGCGGGTTGGTCTTGCTGTGAAATTTGTCGGCGTACATCACTAGTTTTTCTTCGCTCGACTCGGCCATATAGTCGGCGACAGGCAAGGGAAGCCGCTGATTTTGCACGTCGTCACGGCTGAGCCCCATCCCGGTGTGGCAGGAGCAAAAACGGCAGATCTCTTCCGGAAATCCTTCCTCGAGGAGGAGTTCGTAGCCGAGTATGCCGTGCCGCACGTAGCGCGTGTGATCGAGCTTTCCGTCGGCGCTGTACAGCCGATAAACCCCAATGTCGTGGAGCAGGCTTCCCGCCCGCACCAGATCCCTGTTGAGATCGAATCCGGTACGCGTGAGAAGCTGCTCTGCGATACCGCACACGATTTCACAGTGAATGTAGACGAGATCGAATGCCTCCTGCGTGGGCGCATGCTTCTCGTGTAGCGCGCGAATCTGTTCGTCTGTTGGAATCTGCATTCCGGAAGTCTAGCAACCGGTGAACATGGTGTTCTGTACCTTGGCTGGATATGAGTTCTATGAATCAGGACAGTAATGCCGCACCGCGCGCTGCGCCACTGGACATTCCGGGCTGCTGACCGGCAAGCGTGGGCGGGCTGAGCCCACACCTGAGGCTGCCCCCGTACCGAGGACGGGGAAGTCCACCCTCAGTGTGGGCAACGGGCCACTGCAGCGCCTCAGGAGCACAGCAGCAGCCAGAAAGGCCGGCCCCCGACATTGGCGGCCACTGTGCCAAAACCTCGACTACCGAAGAGTGAGCATGCTGGAGATCGGGCGGCCGGTGTCGGGGACCCAGACGAAGTCGCCTGTCTCATCGTCTGGCCAGGATAGGTAATGACGGTTGCCGTAACTGGTTATCGTCCCGTTTGCCACGACGCAGATCTTGGCGGTCTGCCTCCAGTCGAGAAAGCACCCACAGATGATCTCGCCCTGGGCGGCAATCGCTTCACGCACCTCCGATGGGGTGACTTCCTGGAAGTCCGGCGATCCGGGCCGGCCATCGAAAAACTGTAGATGGGTTCGGCCATCGGCGGCCTGGTAGAGCGTGATTCGCGCTTTCCTCTGCTCCAGGAAGGGGGAGCCTGCCAGAGAGAAATCGCGATTGACGGGCGAGCGGCGAAGTCCGAAAACTCCAAGAAGGGGCCGACGGAAATCGCCGAATCGGGGAAGTCCTCAGCGTGCAGGAAATCGACCTGAACCGGTGACGCCGCCTCGCCTCGACACCTCATCCCCTCGGTGGCTCCCGCCACTTGAGCGCCCGAACTATGAGGGATGAGGTCTACGGGGCGGACATAGGGCCGTGTGCGGGGCGTGCGGCACGGGCCGTACGATCGGCGGGATGATCGCCCATCAGAGTCAGATCGTCGTCGACTGCGCGTCCCCGGCGAAGCTCGCCGTCTTCTGGGGCCACCTGCTGGGCGGCACTCCGGCGCACCGCGATCCCGGCTGGTCCTACGTCGATCCCCCGGGCGGGCTGCGGCTGGCCTTCCAGCAGGTGCCCGAGCCGAAGTCCGGCAAGAACCGACTCCACCTGGACCTGGCCGCCGACGACATCCCCGCGGCGGCCGAGGCCGTGGCCGCGCTGGGCGGCGAGTGCGTTGGTGGGCTCGTGCGCGACGAGGTGGGCGCGTTCCAGGTCATGCGTGATCCGGAGGGCAACGAGTTCTGCCTCGTCGGTCCGTAGATTCATGAACGGGACGTCGCCGCCGTCACGTGCGCGGCACTGTCCGGTGCCGCCACGCCGGCGATGAGCAGAATGCTCACCGGTCCGGTCCGGATTTCACAAGGCGACCAGGTTGCTGCGATCGGCCGCGCCGTGGATACCCGGATCCCGGTACGACGGCACCGGCGCCGTTCTCGATGACCGAGGCTCTGGACGCCGAGCGTCGCGCTACCTCGACACGGGGCGGCGGCGTCACCGGCGCCGCCCCGTCCATGGCGTCAGTGGGAGAACGCCTGGAACTCGGCCGCACGCACCTCATCGGGCTTGTACCCGGCCGTGGCGCAGTCCGTCGCGGAGTCCGGGTCGTTCTCCTGCTCACCCGCGTACAGCGGGTTGCCGGTGCACTGCGAGCCGAGCACGCGCAACATCAGGTGCGTGGCGTCGGTCGCCGGCACGCGAAACGACCTGATGGTCATATGGGGGGCGATGGGCCAGGGACGGACCGAGGGGAACGCGTCCGGCCGGCTGGTGTAGATCGAGTGGAAGTTCGCCGTGTCGGCGCAGTCCGCGCGGCACGCGAGCACCTCGAAGGAGCGCAGGGACGAGAAGGGGGTCTGCGAGGGATCGACCTCGTCGCGGTAGTCGTCCCTGATCATGGCACTGACCTGGACCCTGCGGACGGTCACCGGCCGGTCGCCCGCCAGGTCCACGACGACCGACTTGCCGATGGGCGGGCCGGTCAGCGAGGCCCAGTTGGTCGCCTCGGTCTCGTCGATCAGCTTGGCCTGGTTGACGCCGTCACCGGAGGCCGTCGCCCCGTCGGCGGCCGAGGCGAGGTTGCGCGATGGCGGCACCCGGATCGGGTTGGTGCGGCCGGCCGAGACGACGGAGGTGAGCCGGGTGTGGCCGTAGCCGCCGCCGACGAGCAGGAGGCGGTAGGCGCCGGGCGTCATCTCCACCGTGTCGCCGAGCGGGGTGGCCGGGTCGGTGTCGGCGACGGGAACCACGCGGGCCTCGTAGTCGCCGACGTAGAGCCGCAGCACCGCGCCCTCGGCGGCGCCGTCGGAGGTCAGGTGCAGGAAGCCGTTGTCGCCCTTGGGGTTGGCGAAGCTCGGCGTCGGGTTGAAATCGTTGCCGTTGTCGCCGTCCGCGCCCTCGCCCAGGCCGCGCCCGGCGAACGCGCGCCAGATGATGTCCTGGTTCGCGCCGCCGAAACGGACGCGGTCGGCGGCCAGCAGGGCGTCGCGCTCGTCGGCGAGGCTGCCCGCGCCCGTCGTCAGGAGCAGGGCGTCGAAGGTGAGCTGGGCCCAGCGCCGGTTCCCCGGGCACCGTTCGACGGGCCGGCGGCCGTCGGCGCAGGCCCGCTGCTGGGCGAGGGTGCCGTTGCCGTACCGCTTGAGGAAGGCCTCGCGCACGTCGAACTGGGTCGCCGCCCAGATCTCACCGTCCTCGTGAGTCTGCGGTTCCGTCCTGTCGTAGCCGATGTCGCTGTAGTTGAGCGGCGACTTCGACATGTCGTAGTTCCTGACGCCGCGCTCGGCGGCGCCGGTTAAGTAGCCGCCGATGACGTACGGCGTGTCGCCGGACGGGCGCAAGCCGTACTCGTAGAGGTACTCCATGGCGAACAGGTCGGAGGTGGACTCGGCCAGCATTCCGCCCTGCCAGCTGATCCATCCGCCGTCCGGTCCGCCGATCATGCGACTCGTTATCGCGTGGCTGTACTCGTGCCCGATAAGCGTCAGGTCGTAGGAGGTGTCAACGCAGGGGCCGTACGATGAACCGGCCTGCGGCATCGACAGCGCCGTGAACGTGCCCGGCGGGATCCCGTCAGGGGTGTTGACCTGACCGCCGAAATGGCGAACGCCGATCAGGGCGCCCACCTGGGCGCTGCCGATCGCGGCGTCGTTGCCGAGCCCGCCGCGGCCGCGGTTGTCGGCCTGCATGTTCCACGCGGTCTCGGTGAAGCCGAGCCGGTAGGACCAGTCGTGCATGCGGTTGATCCCCACGTGCAGGTGGGCGATCGATGTCTCCAGGTCGGCCTCACCGGGCCGGGTCAGCGTCGCCGGGTCGCACTTGGAGGCGTTCCAGGTGTTCTTCCAGGGGTAGGCGTAATCGCGGCTCGGCGACGGCGCGTTGCCGCGGGTGCCGGGCAGCTCCACCTCGTACCTGTCCCGCTTCTCGTAGGTCCGCGCGGCGTTTCCCGAACTGGTGCGGGTCGGGGTGTTCGTGGCGGGGTCCACGTCCCAGGCCTGTCCGGTCGCCGGGTCACCGCCGGTCACCAGGTCGCAGCCGGGGCCGGCCGCGAAGCACCAGCGCTGCCGGGTGTCGGCCGAGGAGTAGTCGCTCGGCGGGTTGGCGGGAAAGACCGTCCAGGACGGGTTGCCGGGGTCGGCGTCCGCGATGCCGTCCACCAGGTTGTCACGGACCAGGACCTCGCCGCTGACCGCGTCCACATGTGTGGTGTACCCGGCGGGAACGCCGCCCTGGGCGGTGGCGATCAATATGACCTGGTAGGCACGGTGCACCCCGTCGGGCGCCGGTACGGCCACGGGCGTCACCCGCTTGGTCGTGACCGCCGCGAGATCGACGCCGCCGTCCCTCGCCGCGATCTCCACGGCCTGCTTCTCGCCGATCACGGCGGCCGGGGGCGCGGCCGTGTCACGCGAGAGCGAGGAGGCGACGTATTCCACCTTCCCGTCCGCGACGGCGACCGCGACCAGTCCGTCCACCCCCGAGGGCAGGCCGCCGAAGCGCTGCCGCAGCAGGACGGCGTGGCCAGGGCCGATCGGGTTGACCCCGATTCGCTCCAGCGCGTCCACCTCCGCGGCCGACAGGCCGAAGAGGTCCTCGTGGCTCTTGAGGTACGCGCGGGCGGCCTGTACCGGGTCGGTGCCCAGGTGCTCCGCCAGCGGCGCGGACCCGGTGACGACGGCCGGGGTGCCGAGCGCGTTCCAGCGCACCTCGGCGCCCGGCCCGGCGCTCCGCGCGCTCAGGCCCGACGGAGGCGGGACCCTGCCCTGCCGGTTGTCCAGATCGGGCTTACCGTGCCCCTTGGCCGGAGATCTAAGGATCGCGGAGGTCTTGGCGCCGGACGCGCCCTTCGCGGCCTCGGAACCCTGGGCCACCCCGGCGGTCGTTGCGAGGGGGAGAACCAGCGTCGCGACACCGACGGCTGCGGCTGCGGCTGCGGCTGCGGCGCGTAATCGAATCCTGGTCAACACATGTCCCTTCTGAAAGCGCAGATAATTTCGCGTCTGCGCCAGAGATATCACGCACCAAAAATCCATACAATATCTATTCAAGTCGCGAAAATCGGCGTATGAAAGTAAACGGATACGGGTTTGGCGGGCGTCGCACATTGCCCCGACCCGCGTCGTTTCAATATCCATCACATAATGATTGGGATGGGAGTTTTCTGGGCGTGGAAAACGGCTCAGCGGTATTCTTTGATCAGCCCGCCGAGCATTTTCGACGCTCGATCCGCCTTCCGTTTACCTGCCACACAGGTCAGGCGCGGGCGGCTTCTGCCCAACTCACCGCCTGCCCGGCCTGAACCGACTCGGTAGTGTTATCTGCCGCACCCGCCCTGGAAGGTTCGTCATGCCGGTCGGTACGCTCCCCATCTCACCCGGCTCCGTCACGCCGCCCGGCGGCCCGCGCCGCCCCGGCTCCCGTTTCGGAGGCCGGGGCGGCGGTCGTCCTACGGTGCCTCAGGACGCCTTGGGGGTTCTGGGCGCCTTGAGGGCGGGTTTCCTGTGCGGGTTGGGCGGGTGCCCCGTGCGGGGACCGGTCGGCGCCCCGGCCCGTGGCTTCCCGGCACCCGGAACGAGGCGCTGGGCGAGCGACACGCCGGAGACGGGACCGAGCTTCCGCCAGGCGCCCCCCTTGCCCGGTTCGTCGGTGACGGTGGTCCACCAGTTGGCCCGCCAGTAGGAACCGTTCCAGATGACGGTGCCCGCGGTCGTGCCGTCGGGGTCACCGGCGACGAGGGCGGTGCCGGGGGTGTTGCCGCTGTTCTTGCCCTCGGCGACGTAGGCGGGTTGGTACTCCTCGTCGGCGAAGGAGACCAGCTGGTATCCGGTGCCCGTGGCCGGGGCGCCGGTGACGACGACGTCGTCCTCTCCCGCCTTCATGACACGCAGCTGCCACCACTGGTGTGGTTCGCCGTCGCAGTCGTGCACACTGAGCGATTTGAGGATTCCGTCGGCCTGCAGGCACTTGCCACGGCTCTTGATGCGATACCAGCCCGCGCCGCCGTCCTCGTCCACCGTCCACAGCTGGTTCTCGTTACCCGGCTGGTTCTCGACCAGGTAGGCGGTGTCCCAGTCGGCGGGGTGGTCGAGCACGTTGCCGCCGACCCAGTCCACGATCCGCCAGTTGTCGCCGTCCTTGTCGAAGGCGAAGGTGCCGTGCGGGTTGTAGGGGTGCGGCTGCCACTGTTCGGCCTGGCAGTCGACACCGTCGGGGACCTCCGGGGTGACCGTGGTCGTGCCCTGACGGCCGTCCTGGGTCGAGCCGTAGGTGTGGGAGCCCGTCTTGACGGTGACGTTGGCCGGGCCGGTGAGCGGCAGGTAGTGACGCAGGACGATGTCACGCGCGGCGCCCGGCGCCAGGTCCTCGCAGTAGCCGAGCCTGAGGGTGACGCGGTGGAAGTCGGCCTTCAGACCCCCGGTGTTGGCGCCCTCACGCCCCTTGTCGACAACCAGTTCCCTGCCAAACTTCTGGTAGTTCTCGTCCTTCAGCAGCGGTGGCGCGGAGGTGGGGATGTCGAAGGAGATCTCGGTCCCGGCGGGCAGCGTGACGTCGGTTCCGTTGGTGACGCGCAGCTTCGGACGCATCGGGTAGAAGGGATCGTCACCACTCGTGGGGTCCTTCTCCGTGGGGTAGTCCACGAACTCGGCCTTCACGTCGACCACCTCGTTGGACGGGCTCGTCCCACCGGCGCGGGTGGTCCGGTAGCCGCCTGCATCGCGCAGCCCGTCGTCAAGGCGGGTGGTCATGTCGTAGCCCATGCCGTACTCGCCGTCGTCGTCCTTGGCGTAGTCGCCGGCCAGTTCCCACATCATGACGCCGCCGAGCTTGTTGTCCCTGACGTATTCGATCTTGGCGTCGATTGACCTGTCGTTCTCGGTGGACAGGAACACCTTCTTGTCCGGGTTCCACAGCCAGGAGGCCTTGAGGGCGTTGTCGTACTTCTCCTCGTAGGTGCCCTTCAGCCTGGCGGCCTCGCTGTTGGGGTTGGTGTAGGCGCGCAGGTAGCCGGGGACCGTGCCGTCCTGAAGGTTCCTGGCGTGCCACATCGGGTTGGAGCCCGAGGCCACCTCCTGACCGGCCCCGCCCAGGTCGTGCCAGACGTTGTCGATGCCCTCGGCGCCGTTGCCACAGGAGGAGGGGGTTGACGAACCCGAGCCGGGGCCGGTCCCCGGCTGGCACTGCCCCTGGTCGGCCAGTGCCGAGGTGCCCCACAGGCCGTCGTTACCGCCGGTGACGTTCTGCCAGCCACGGGTGTAGTACGGGATGCCGATGTTGATCCGGCCGGGTGGCAGCGCGCCCCGGTAGTAGTGGTAGGCCCAGTCGACGTTGAAGTAGCCGGTCTTGTCGTACTCCTTCGTCGAGTAGAACTTGGCGGCCTCCAGCTCGTTGTCCTTGCCGTCGTCGTACAGCGGGGCCTGCGGTCCGACGAAGTTGTTCCAGGAGCCGTGCATGTCGTAGGTCATCAGGTTGACGAAGTCCAGATACTGCAGGGCCTGACCGGCGTCGTAGCCGCGCACCAGATAGCCGGAGGCCGAGGCCGCCGCGGTGAGCAGGTAGTAGCGGCCCCTGTCCGCGCCCGCCCGGTCCAGCTTCTCGCGCAGGGTCTTCATCAGGGCGTTGTAACCGGCCTGGAGCCCCTTGCGGCGGGGGTCGGACAGGTCCCAGTCGGCGGGGTTGCCCGCCTTGGGCAACGCGCTCGGGTACTCGTAGTCGATGTCCACCCCGTCGAACGCCGCGCCGTACCGGTCGAGGAAGTCGGTGACCGAGTCGGCGAAGGTGTCGATGCCCGCCTGGTTGACGCTGCCGTCGGCGTTGGTGGCCATCGCGTAGAAGTTACGCGTGTCGGCCCAGCCGCCCACCGAGATCAGTGCCTTGACCTGCGGGTGTTGCCGTTTGTATCGCGCCAGCAGGTTGAAGTGGCCCTTGTACGGCAGGCTGCCGTCGATCTGCGCGCCGAGGGCGTCGGGCCAGGTCATGCCGACGGCCGGGTTCCTCGGGTCGCCGGTGTCGCCGATGGAGATCTTGCCGTCGTCCACCTTGGCGAAGGCGTAGTTGATGTGAGTTACCTTCGACCACGGGATGTTCGACATCAGGTAGCGCGGCTGGTTGGTCTCACCGGTGCGCCAGCCGGCGAAGTAGCCGACCACCCGCCTGTCGTGCCCGTTGCCGCCCAGCCACTCGCGGCCTTCGGCGTCGTACACCTCGCAGTAGGGGGTGTCCACGCCCTGGGTCTCCGCGAGTCCCTCCGGGCGGCAGCGCGCCTGCGGGCCCGACATCAGGGGCTTGGCTCCTCCCACACCCGTCACCAGGGGCTTTTGCTCCCGGTCGTCGCGGTTGGCGTCGAAGGGGGAGCCCGCGGCCGTCTTCATGTCCTGCTTGTTCGGGCGTTTGCTGCCGCCCTCCCAGTCGAAGATCGTGCCACGCAGGCTGGGCCACATGGTCGTAAGGCCCACGATGCCCGTCATGAGACTGCTCTTCGACAGGTCCTCCAGGTCCACCCGCAGCGTCACCACCTGGGTGCCGGAGATCAGGTCGACCCACATCGCGTCCGAGTCCTGGTGCCGAAGCAGCGCCGCGTCCACGCGGTCGGCGAACGGCGTGTTCCTCAGCACCGGGATCACGTTCTCGACGTACTCCGTCTCCTTGATCCACTTGTCTTTCCTGGCGTCCATGCTGACCTGTATCAGCCCGACCGCGCCTTTCCTGAAGAGCAGTACCTGGTTCTGGGCGTTTCCGACGGCCGCGTCCAGGGTGTTGTCCCAGGCGGTGCCCCGCAGCGTCTCGAAGTAGTCTCTGATGGGCATGGGGCCCTTGACACGCACGTCGTCGGCGGTGCCCTTCTCCATCTCGACCCGCGCGAACCGGTCGCCGCGCAGGAACATCAGCTGGTGCTTGTTGGTCGAGCCCTCGAAGACCGCATCGACGCCGTCGGCGAAAGGGGTGCCTTCCAAACTCGGCCAGTTGTCCCCGGTGTCCCTCACCTCGCCGAGCCATCCATCGGTCTGGCCGTACTTGATCTTCCCGTCCGGGTCGAGCGAGCCGTTCATGTTCGCGTCGGGGTTGAAGCGGGCGTATTTACCGCCCTGGAATAGGTAGTGGTCGCCGAGCCGGGCGCCGTTGCCCCGCCACGGGTCGGCGGTCTCCACGGCGTCGTCGATGGGCGACAGGGTCACCGACGACGCCTCGGGGACCGTGTTCGGCGTGCCGACGCACGGGAAGTACATCTGCCCCGGCGACTGCTCCATCCGGATGAGGGCCAGGGTGAGGCACTGGCCGAGGGCTTTCTGGCCGTAGGCGTTGGGGTGGATGTCCTCGACGCGTTCGCCGGACGTGGTGGGGCCGTCCACGAACCGGATCCACTCGGCCTCGGCTGCTGGCGTCGGGGTCGTCAGTGTCTCACCGGGCTTCGCCTGCCGGGCGGACTTCGAGCACAGTTCGTGCCCGGCGAAGGCGTCCGCCAAGTCGAGGAAGAGAGCCTGCTTGTCCTGGGCCACCCCGCGCAACATGTCGCCGATCTTCTTGATCGCGCCGGTCCGCGTCCACTTCAGGTCGTCGTCGTAGAAGGGGCAGCCGCCCTGGAGGTACCGGTCATAGTGGTTGCCCGGGTAGCGCACGTCCTCGGGGGCGGCCAACGGGGACGGGTAGGATTGGAGAACGAGGTTGTAGTCGGTGATGTCCCGCCCGGCTTCGATCATGACGTCGCGGATGCCGTCCAGGACCTTGGAGACGGAACGGCGCACGCCCTCCAGCCGCCCCTTGAGATCCTCGTCGGCCTGTTCTGCGCATGGGCCTCCGAAGGTCATGAAGTTCTTCCCGCACGTCTCCACGATGCTGGAGAACTCAAGGTCGTTGCCTCCGATGGAGACCACGATGGTGTTCAACTCATATTGTTCGGCGAGATCGGCGAGTTGCTCAAGCTGTGGTTTCTCACCCTTGAAGTCGTCGGTGAGGATGTGCTTGGTCTCGGCGCCCGAACACGCGATGTTGAACATGCGCTCCTTCGGAATCCGTTCCCAGTCGGTCGGAGGGCCGCCGACGGACGCGCTCTTGATCTCCGCGACGTCGGAGCGGTGACAGGCGCTGCCGCCGTCGTAGACCTGCGTGCCGTCGGCGGCCCGGTCGGTGCCCCAGGAGTCGCCTCCCGAGGTGTTGGCGTTGCCCTGCCAGCGCCCTCCCTCACCGGAGATGTAGCTGTCTCCCATCGAGACGGCGGCACGCGCGATGCCCTCGTCCAGGGGGCAGGCCTCGCCGACGACCGCCTGAGGCGCGTTCGCCGTGGGCGGTGCGTCGTCCATGCAGGTGTCCGGGCCCGGGGCGCTGTCGTCACCGAAGAAGACGGGGTAGTGATCGGAGGTTTTTCTCGATTTCGCTCGCTTAGCCTTGTAGCCGTCACCAGCTCCCTTGGCCACCATGTAGTCGAGTTCGGCGCCCTGCCTGTGGGTGAGCCCTCCAGAGTGAATGACTGATATGCCGGGGATGGGGATCGTTCCCTTCAACGGTTCCTGGTCCTCGAGAAATCGACCCCTCGCGCCCTTCGGAGCTCTGCCGCGTTGCGTTCGATAGGCGGAGGAGTCGTCAGAGGCGAACCGATTCCAGTCACCCATCGCGGCCCAGTCGTCTCCGAAGCCGGAAGGGTCCTGCAGGCTGGCGAGGTCCCGGACCAGGGTCTCGGCGTTGTTGTTCGCCCGCGGGGTCTGGGTCGAGGCGTGAATGGAGTAGTACCAGACACCGTCCAGTTTCACCCCCAGAACGGGAAACGCCTCTCCATCCGCATCCGGACGCACGTCGACGATGCGCACATTCGTGGCGACATCGCCGACGTCCTCGGTGGTGACGATGGCGATGCCGCGATCCTTGACGATATCGCCATTTTTTTTCAAAGACCGGACCACAAAGGCGGTTCCACGCACAGGGGTGGTTTCCCCTGTGCCGTCAAGCGTGTATTTCTCGACCTGATCATTCTTGGAAGTCCAGGCATTGCCGTTCATTATGAAGCGGCTTACATCGGGGTGTTCGGGGGTAAGGTCAAGAAAGTCGCCGTTGACCACCTCCTGAAGGGCCGCGACGGCGACTTCGTGTTCCCCCATAAGCCGAGGGACGGCTTTCAGCGATGCCTTCTTCCCGTACAGATTCCACGTCATCGCCTTCAGGTTGACCTCCGCCGCGACGGGTCCCGCGAGGGGTGGGACCAGCTGGAGGAGTCCCGCGAGGAGTACCGGGACCAGCCAGGCGGCCATCCGGCGTCTCCGCCTTCCCCGGGATGGTCGCGTTTCGGGGTTCGGCCGTTCGGGGGGTGATAACCGAGACATGACTTCCTTGTCAGTCGTGCGCTCGAAAGCGCGAATCCTGGATGATGGACGAGCATCGCGGGCATCCGCTGAACGAGTTGTCAATGTTCATGTCAAATGGCTCGCGAGTTTTCCGGACGGGGATTTACGGCAGTCCATGATTCAGGTGGCCAGCCGGTCCGCGCCGCGGGAGCGCACAACAAATCACCCTCCGTGCGAAGAATGACAATGGGGGAACAGATCGGCGGGCGTACGTGGCTCGCCCGCCGATCCGAGTCAGCGGAGAAAGAAGGTGCCGATGGATCTGTGCCTCATGCGCCGACTACGCGCCGCCGTACGGGAAAATGTCTCGCGTGTTCACGAACCGATGGGACTGGTCTCCGCTGGGCCCCACCCCCTGTTCGGGGGCGGATTAGGGCTATTTTGTCAACTTATAGTCAATATGTCATTGACGGCTTCTGTACCCGTCGTTGACGATTTCTGCACGGCCTCACGAGAGAACGCGTTCTCCGGCGGCGGGAGTGGCCCCCCTCCTCTCCGCCGATCACGACCGCGCCACACCCATTCGCGCGACGAGCGGTAACCGGCAGGGGACAGACCGTAGGCGGCGCGGAAGACGCGGCTGAAGTGAGCGTTGCTGGCGAACCCCCACCGCGCGGCGATGGCGTGGACCGGCAGGAAACGCTGGGCCGGGTCGGCCAGGTCGTGACGGCAGCGTTCCAGACGGCACCGACGTATCCAGGCCGCCACGGTCAGGCCCTGCTCCTCGAAGAGGTGGTACAGGTGGCGCACGGAGATCCGGTGGGCGACGGCGATGGCCTCCGCGCACAGCGCCGGGTCACCGAGATTGTGCTGGATGAAGGCGTGGATGCGCGTCTTCAGCACCTGCCGGCGGGTCTCGGGTGGCAGGGTCTCGGTGGTCTCAAGATGGTGGGCGCACATCGCGGTGAACAGGGCGACGGTGACGGCCGACAGACGGGAGGCATCGGCAGCGGTGTAGCCGGAGGAGTTGCGCATCAGCTCCTCCAGGTAGCGGTGCAGCAGGGCGCCGACACCGTCCTGGGAGGGCAGGCTGACCGAGGCCAGGGAGGTGAACACGTCGGCGGGCAACGACAGCTCAGCCTTGGGGACCTGCAGGACCAGGCCCTCGAAACCGCCGGTCTCGTCGGCGACGATCTCGCCGTGACAAGGGTGTGAGTTGTCGTAGAACGCCATGTCCCCAGGGCCCGCGGTCGCCTGCCTGCCGAACTGGGTGATCCGCATGGTGCCGCGCCGGGCGAGTGACAGGCAGTACGTCTCGGGGTCGGACCCACGGACCTGAGCGGAGGTACGGCGCGACCGCAGGGACGGGCAGGTCACCGTGTACACCTGCGTCGAGCCGAGATCGAGCACACGCATGGTGGTGTGGAAGTCGGCCTCGTGGTCGCTGTGCACCACGGTGGGCATCAGGGACTGGTCCGTCAGTTCGTGCCACCGGGCGAACCGGTCGGGAGCGGACAGGTCCTCGCTGTGGAACACGGTCTCGTTCATCGCTGCTTTTCCATGACGGAATTAGCCCCTGTCAAGGACAGAGTTACCGGTCTCCCGTATTCACTGGCGCACACGAAACGATCCTTTCGCGTCTCGGAAGGTGCGGATCTCCCGCGACTCGTTAGACACGAGAGATCGGTGAATTGTTTGGAGAACCGACGTCGCGCATGAAAAAGACGCGATATGCGTCAGCCGGAGCGCTCTCGGGGCACGCCCGAAACTGCCCGCCTCTTCGCGACGTCGTACCGGCACCGTAAGCGGATCGGCTCCACCTGGCGGCTGTTCAACCCCAGCCGCCGAGCCCTGCTCGTACTGGATCATCTCCAAAAGACGAGGCGTTCGCCGAGATCAGCGCAGGTTTCGGGGCGTCGGCGATGACCGTCTGGAACCGGTTGACCAGTTGGAAGACCCGGAACGCCCCCTTGACCGAGGGCGACGAAGGGCAGCGATCTCAGCCTTCACAGCCAAGCTGACCTCGACGTCATCGCAGAGCCGTTGAATACCCGGCTCCGCAAATGCCTGAACACCACACCGCCGGTGTCCGTCAAAGCGGAGCAAGCTCACACCCGGTTAGGGGCACGGGCACGATCGCCCTGGTGGCAACCTGAATGGAGGGAGAAGCGGGCGCCGCTCAGCCGAGCGCAGCAGCCTGAAAACGGCGATGGCGCTCGCGGCGCGAGAGCGTGAGTCGGCAGGCAGTCCACAACGTCACCACTGTGAGCAGATGCTCTCATGAGTGATCTGAAGCCTGCGGTTGGCGGTTATGGCCGCCGATCTGCTCTCCAGCCCCCGCCTCTATAGCTCCGGTCCCGATTAGAGGAGCGCGCCGACGAGGCCGACGAACTCCTCCGGGCCGACGATCCGCACGCCCAGGCTCTCGGCCTTGGCCCGCTTGGAGCCCGCCTTCTCCCCGGCCACCAGCAGTGACGTCTTCGCCGAGACGCTGGAGGACGCCTTGCCTCCGGCGCGTTCGATCAGCTCGTTCATCTCGTTGCGGGTCAGCGCCTCCAGCGCTCCGCTCATCGCGCCGGTCACCACGACAGACATCCCGGCCAGCGGCAGCCCGGACGTGCCGCCCGCCTCCGGGTCCGCCTGCGCGTCGGCGCCGGGCTCGGCGGGTGGCGTCCAGCCCGGTTCGGTCATGGTCACCCCGGCCTTGACCAGCTTGTCGATGAGGTCGGCGAGCTCGACCAGCTCCGTCACCACCCCCGGCGCCTTCTTCGGGCCGATGCCCTCCACCGCCTCGATCGCCTCGGCGTCGGCCGCGCGGATGGCGTCCATGCTGCCGAAGTGCCGGGCGATGCGGCGGCTCATGGAACGGCCGGTGCCGCGCACGCCCAGCGCGCAGAACACCCTGCTGAGCGGTTGGGCCTTGGCCCGCTCGATGGCGGCCAGCAGGTTGTCGGTGCTGGTCTCGCCCATCCGCTCCAGGCCCAGCACCTGCTCGCGGGTCAGATAGAACAGGTCGGCGAAGTCGACGATCAGCCCGGCGTCCAGCATCTGCTGGATGCGGTTCTCGGCTAGGCCCTCGATGTCGAGCTGGTCGCGGCCGGCGGCGTAGCCGATGGAGGCGATCACCCGGCAGGCGCGCCCGCGCACACACCGCCACCGCTCCTGTGAGGAATCGATCGCGTCGCCGCACAACGGACAGACCTGCGGGATCGCGATCGGCCGCTCGTCGCCGGTGCGCAGGTGCACGACCGGCGCCTCGACCCGGGGGATCACGTCGCCGGCCTTGTAGACGACCACGGAATCGCCGAGCATCAGGCCCCGGCGTCCTATGTCGGAGGCGTTGTGCAGCGTGGCGTAGGTGATGGTGCTGCCGTCGAGCACGACCGGCTCCAGCACGGCGCGTGGGGCGATGATGCCGCTGCGGCCGACGTTCCACTCCACACCGAGCAGTTTGGTGATCTTTTCGGTGGCGGGCAGCTTGTAGGCGATCGCCCAGCGGGGAGCGCGCGAGCTGAAGCCGGCCTGCGCCTGGTCGGCGGCGAGGTCGCACTTGATCACGATGCCGTCGATGCCGAACGACAGCTCCGGCCGCACTGCGGCGATCTGCTCAACGCGCTCCTGCACCTGCTCCAGCGTCTCGGCGACGATCCCGGCGACCGGGGTGGCGGCGGTGGTCTGCACGCCCTGGCCGGCGACCCACGCCATGACCTCGCTGTGCGGCAACTCACGCAGCCGCACGGCCTGCTCGGAGGTGTCGTCGGGGTGTGGCAGCGCGCCGTAGCCGAAGAACGTCAGCTCGCACGCATAGGGGCGGTCCTGGGCGCGCAGGGTGCCGGCGGCGGCGCTGCGCGGGTTGGCGAACGTGGTGCCGTCGTGCGCCTGGCGCTTGGCACACGCCTCCTCGAACTGCAACGTCGTCATTTCAACTTCGCCGCGCAATTCAATGGTGACCGGCTCGGCCAGCCTGGCGGGCAGCCCCACGATGGTGCCAATCGCGTGGGAGACGTCCTCGCCGGCAGTGCCGTCGCCGCGAGTTACGAGCTGCATCAGGCGCCCGCGACGATAGCGGGCCGAGATAGCCAAGCCGTCGAGCTTGGGCTCGACGCTCCACGCCGCGACCGGGCGTCCGAGCCTGCGCTCCAACGAAGTAGCCCAGTCGGCCAGTTGCTCGGCGCCGAAGACGTTGTCCAGGCTGAGCATCGGCACGATGTGTGGCACGTCTCCGACCACGGCGCCGCCGGCGACCTTGCCCGTGGGCGAGGTCGCCAGCACTGCCTCGGGGTGGGCTTCCTCGTACGCCTGGATCCCGCGCGCGAGTCTGTCGTAGGCGTCGTCGTCGAGCGTGGAGGTGCCGTCGGCGTAGTACGCGGCGGCGGAGTCAACAGCCAGTTGGACGGCTTCGGCGTAGGCCGTGTCGTCGTCCAGGACAGCGATGGGGGGCTCCTCGGTCATGGTTCGATCATGCTTGATGGCACCGACAATTCCGTCCGGCCGTCCGAGGCCTGCGCGCGTTCAGAACGTCCGTAGCCATCGGCGGAAGCGGTCGATGGTGTGACGCGGTTGCAGCGGAGGGATGGTGCGGCGCAGTTGCCGGTGCGGTCCAACGGCAGGTAGATCATGCCCGCAGGGATCCCGGTCGGCTGCCCGGCGTATCCGGGAATCCTCGCCGCGTAGTAGTCGCCGGTCTGCTTCTGGCCGATGCCCAGTTCGCGGGCGGTGGCCGGGCGCAGGTTCAGCGCCGCGGTCCGCAGCAGGTCATGGTCGACCGACGGGGCCTCCACGCTGCAGGCACTTGGTGACCTGCCATCGGCCGTGGTCCCGGTTGAGCCGCCGCCCGTCTAGGAGGCGTCAGGAGCGAGGTCGCCCGCCGCGGCCGTCCTGGCCGGGCGGAGAGCCAGAGTGACAAGTATGCCGACGACCATCCCGAGCGTTGCCAGGAGCACAGCGGTACGGCTGCCGCCGGCGCTCGCCACGCGCAGGGCCTCTCCGGACAGGTCACCGGTTCCCGAGTTGGCGATCGCGGTCAGCACGGCGAGGCCGATGGCGTTGCCGAGGTTCAGCATCGTGGAGGTCATGCCGTTGGCCACTCCCTGCTCGCTGGGCACCACTCCGGTCGCCGCGGTGATCCACATCGCCGTCCACGTGATGCCCTGGCCGACCCCGGAGACGATCAGGCCGGGCACGATGGTGGTGATCCCGGCGGCATGGGCGTCGAAGCCGACCGCGAGAATGGCGGTGCCCACCACGCCGATGGCGAAACCGATGAAGAGCGTGCGGCGGGTGCCGAGACGGCTGGTCATGCGTTCGCCGGCCTGGGTACCGATCGCGATCGCCACCGATGGAATGAGGAACGCCAGGCCCGTCTCCAGGGCGGAGAAGCCTCGGATGCTCTGGAACAGGACGGTGAGGAAGTACGGAAGCGCGCCGAAGGTCGCCATGTAGATGAAGGTGACGGAGACCCCGACGACGAGGCTGCGGTTGCCGAGCAGGCGCAGTGGCATGAGCGGGTCCGCCGTGCGCCTCTCGATCAGCGCGAACGCGGCGAGCAGCACAGCGGCCAGGACGAAGGCGGCCACGATGACCGGCGCCGTCCAGCCGATCTCCGGGCCCTGGACGAGTGCGAAGACCAGCAGGGTCGCGCCGCCGGTGACGGCCAGGGCACCCGGTAGGTCGAACCGGCGCCGCTCATGCGAGCGCGGGTCACGCGGGATGACCACCAGGGCCGCGAGAGCGATGAGACCGGCCAGCGGCACGTTGACGAAGAAGACGGCCGGCCAGCCGAACGCCTGCGTGAGAACCCCGCCGAGCAGGGCGCCCACGGTCAGCCCGCTGGCCCCCGCGCCGCCCCAGACGGCCAGTGCCTTGTTACGCCTGGGTCCCTCCTCGAACAGGGTGTTGATCAGCGACAGGGTCGAGGGGAGCAGCAACGCGCCACCGATCCCCTGGACTGCGCGGGCGACGATGATGGCCGCCGGCGCGGTCGCCAGGCCGCCTGCCAGTGACGACACGGCGTACAGGGCGAGAGCCAGGACGAACATCCTGCGCCGGCCGAGCAGGTCGGCGGCCCGTCCGCCGAGCAGGAGGAAACCGCCCGCGAACACCACATAGGCGTGGATCACCCACTGCTGTGTCTGCTCGGAGAAGCCAAGATGGGTCCCGATCTCGGGGAGCGCCACGTACACGATGTTGAGGTCGAGCGCGAAGACAAGCTGGGCCAGGGCCAGGAGGGCCAGGGTCCAGCCCAGCCGGCGTGGCTGACTGGGAGCTGTCGGCTCCGCCTGCGATATGGACACAGATGACATGTGCTGGAACGGCCTTTCGGATGGACGCATGGGATCGACCGGCCGGTTCGATAGTACGGATACTGTCGTACAGTCCATATGTACGTCAATATTCGTACAATACGAATGTCTTCGTACAATCACATAGACTGTGGGAATGATCACCCAGCACCCCGAGCGGGAGCAGATCCTGCTCGAGAACGTCCTGTCCGCCCTCGGTAACCCGCTGCGGCTGCACGTGGTCCGTGTCCTGGCCGCCGGAGGCGAACACAACTGCAGCAACGTCCTGGAGGGGGTGTCCAAGTCGACGCTCACCCACCATTGGCGGGTGCTCCGTGAGAGCGGAGTGATCTGGCAGCGCCCCTCGGGGCGGGAGAATCTCCTGTCCCTCCGCCGCGAAGATCTCGACGCCCGCTTCCCCGGGCTGCTGGACGTTCTGCTCGAGGCGGTGAACTCAGGCGCCTCCTCCGTCGCGCCGCACGGCGCCCAGCCCATGGCCGACGCCAGGCGAGGGTGATCGCCCTTCCCTGCGTCCGACGGCGCCTATCTCAACGGCGTCGAACTGCGCGTCGACGGAGGCTCCCACAGCTGACCGCCGAGTGACAGGCGGCTGCCGAGAGGGGGACCGGGGAGCACGTCTCTCCTGGTCAAAGCCTCCGGTGAGATCTGAATCCGCTCTCGAAACATGCCGTGACCCCAGGTCTTCGGGAAGGACACGACCCGTCCTCTTGACTCGGCTACCGGCAGATGGGGAACATCGGGTACGAAAAGCCGCGGCGCGGGGGCGTTCGGTCGCTGGAGAACCTCGTGACCCCGGGAGCCCGTGATGGCGCTCGAACAAACCCGCCTCATGCTGGCCTCACCGGGTACCCACGTTCTGCTGGCCGGTTCGGGAAGTTACGTGACCGGCTCCCGGCTGCTGGAGGTTCCGTCGGTGCGCACGACGGTGACCGATCTGAACCTGGCGCTGATCCAGCGGGCCGGGCTGGATCCGGCGCACCTCACGACGCTCCTCGACCCGCCCGGGCCGCAGGAGTTCGGCGCCGCGCTGGTCGAGGCCGCCGAGCAGGCCACCGACGTGCTGGTCCTCTACTACGTGGGCCACGGACTCGTGAGCGCGCGAAATGAGCTCCACCTGGCGACACGCGCCACCGTCGACTTGACCAGGGGAATCGCCGCGCACCAGGCGCTGCCGTACTCGGCGGTCATGGAGGTGCTCGCCGGCTGCCGGGCCTCGTTGATCCTCGTCGTGCTGGACTGCTGCTTCTCCGGCCGGGCCCGGAGCGTCGGGCGGCCCGGGCTCGAGGAGGTCTTCGACAGTGTACGGCAGGGCATGTATCTCCTGACCTCGACGAACAGGGACGAGTCGGCCTGGGCGCCCGCAGGCGAACGGCACACCGCGTTCTCCGGGGCACTGATTCGGCTGCTCACCTCCGGCGACCCGACGGGACCTCCGCTGCTGACCCTGGACGACGCCTACCGGTCGATGTCGAGGCAGCTGACGGAGCGGGGATTTCCCCGGCCACGCCGCCAGGCCGCGGATCTCGGTGACCGGCAGCCGCTGGTGCCGAACATCGCCCACCGGAGCGCCGGGACGGAACTGACGGGCGAGCCGGGCGGAGAGTTCAGCCCCTATCGCGGTCTCGCGTCCTTTGGCCCGGAGGACTCCCGGTACTTCTTCGGCCGCTCGGATCTCACCCGGACGCTGGTGGACAGGGTGGCCGAGCAGCTCTCCCGTCCCGGTGTCCTCGTGGTCGCCGGCCCCTCGGGCTCCGGCAAGTCCTCATTGCTGAGTGCCGGTCTGATCCCGGCACTGGAGCGTCCCTCAGGGAAGGCCGCCTTCGCGCTGATCACACCGGGTGGCGACCCGGTCGGCGCCCTGGCGAAGCGATTCGCCGCACTGGACGGATCACATGCCGCCGATCTACGGCGGCGGCTCGAGGAGGACCCCGGACATCTCCGCGCCGTGCTCAGCCGCGCGCCGGGGCGGCCGGTTCTCATCGTCGACCAGTTCGAGGAGGCCTTCACCGCCTGCTCCGACGAGGAGCAACGAAGAATCTTCATCCAGGCACTGGACGCCACCTGCGCCGACCCGGTCGAGGAGGCCTCCGCCGTGGTGGTCCTCGGCGTGCGCGCCGACTTCTTCGGCCACTGCGCGGCCCACCCCGAGCTGCTCGCCCCGCTGGAGCACCCGATGATCGTCGGCCCGATGACGACGGCCGATCTGCGCGAGGTGATCGAGCTACCCGCCCGGCTGGCCGGGCTGACCCTTCAGGACGGGCTCGTCGACCTGATCCTTGAAGATCTCGGGGCGAGCGCAAAGGAAGCCGGGAACGGCAGGCTCCTTCCCCTGCTCTCCCACTCCCTGCTCGCCACCTGGCAGCATCGTGAAGGCCTCACCCTGACCCTGGCCGGTTACCGCGCGACCGGCGGGATCACCCGTTCCCTGGCGCAGACCGCCGACAGCACGCTTGAGCATCTGGACCTGCCGGAACGTCAGACCGCACGCCACCTGCTCTCGCGGCTGGTACGGCTGGGCGAGGGCATGGAGGACACCCGCCGCCAGGTGGCGCTCGCCGAGCTGCTCCCGTCATCCCAGTCCCCCGACCATCTCCAGGTGCGAAGGGTCCTCGAAGAGTTCGTGCACTCCCGCCTCCTCTCCGTCGACGAGGGACACGTGGAGATCACCCACGAGGCCCTGATCCGGGCCTGGCCACAGTTGCGCACCTGGATCGAGGCCGATCGCGCCTCCCTGCTCGTACGGCAGCAGCTCAGCGACGACGCGGCCGAATGGCTCAGGCACGGGAAGGATCCCGCCTTCCTCTACACCGACACCCGCCTCACCCTGGCCCTCGAATCCGTGCAGGACGGCCGCGGCGCCGAGCCGTCCCCCGCGGAGAGGACGTTCCTCGACGAGGGCGGGCGGCGTCAGAGACGTCGCGCGCGAACCGTCTACCAGGTCATCGCCGCGCTGACGGTGCTGCTCCTGTTCGCCGTCCTCGCCACCGTGACCGCGGTCGTCGAGGCGGGCAACGCGACCAGACAGAAGATCATCGCGGACAGGGAACGCGACATCGCGCTCTCCCGGCATTTCGCGGACGTCTCCGGAGAGACGGCCGACCCGTCCTTCAAGGCGCAGCTCAGCCTGGCCGCCTACCGGTTCGCCGACACCCCCGAGGCTCGCGCCGCCCTGCTGTCGACCCTGAACGCGCCCACGGCGATCAGCCTCGCCGCGCACACCACCGGCGTTGACACCCTCGCGTTCCGCACCGACCGGCCGGTCATGATGTCGCAGTCGCAGGAGGGCACCTTCCGGGTGTGGGACATGACGGATCCCAGGCATCCCGCGGGCCGTGCCGTTCTCGGCGGGAGCGCCAAACCCATCTGGCGGTTCGCCTTCAGCCCGACCTCGCCGATCATGGCCACGGTGACCTCGAACCTGGTCATTCAGCTCTGGGACTTCCACGATCTCGCCCACCCCGTTCCCGGCGGGATCATTGACGGCGGCGACCGCTACATCAGCGGACTGGCCATCAGCAGGGACGGGCGGACCATGGCGTATGCGACCACCGGGACCAAGCTAAACCTGGTCGACATCACGGACTTCAGGCACCCCAGGACGCTCTCCTCGCTGAAATCGGCGGGGTTCGTCATCAGCGAGCTGGCGTTCAGCCCGGACGGAAAGGTGCTGGCGGTTCCCTCCAACTCAGGCCTGGAGCTGTGGGACACGCGGAACCCGGCACATCCGAAGCGCTGGTCGGTGCTGAAAACGAGCCTCACGCTGCTCCCCGTCATGCACTACTCCGAAGACGGCCGGAGCATCATCGGCTGTTTCATAGACGGTGACATCCAGTTCTTCGACGTGTCCCGTCCCGCGCATCCGACCAGCAGGACCGTCAGGAAGATCGGTGTTCTCACCTACGGCAGCGCGGTGAGCGCGGACGGCCGGATGGCCGCCACGGCGTCGATAGACGGGATGGTCCGCCTGTGGGACCTCGCGGACGCCTCCCGGCCGAAACCGCTGGCGAGCTTCCGCGCGGACACCGACTTCCTCCGGTCGGTCGCCTTCGCTCCGGACGGCCGCACCGTTCTCGTCGGTTCGAACGACGGCACGATCCGGTCCTGGTCCATGGACGAGATCATCCAGCCTCCGCCGACGGCGCGTCTCAGCGAACACCCGGCCGACCTCGTGCGCACGGCCATCGCGCCGACCAGAAAGCTCGCGGCCACCATGGACGCCGACGGGACGCTGCGGATCTGGGACATCTCACGGCGAGGCGCCCCCGCCCTGCTGGCCAAAAAGAAGTCCGGCGCCTTCTATGACCTGGTCAGATTCGGATTCACCGCCGGGGAGCGGGTTCTCTTCATGGTCACGGCCCGAGGGGAGATGCGGACCTGGAGCCTCACGAATCCCTCGGATCCCGAGGAACGCCCCCTTTTCAAGGGCAACGAGGTTTCCCAGGACGACACTTTCGGAATGAGCTCCGACGGCCGTCTGGTCGCCGCCGCGGAGATATTCGTCGTCGACGTGTACGACGTCGGCGGCTCCGGCGCCGCTGTCAGCCGGGGCCGGGTGCGCACCGACAACGGGTTCCCGTACAGCGTCGTCGAGTTCACCCCCGACTCGCGCCTCGTCGCGGGTGGCCTGGGAGGCACCCGCAGCACCTACGAGCAGCCGATGAAGGTCCTGCTCTGGGACCTGTCCCGCCCGCAGGCGTCGTCGGAGACGGGAGCCGTCGACGTGAACGGGCAGATCGTGTCGATCGCCTTCACTCCTGACGGGCGCACGATGGCCGTGGCCTCCCTCGACAAGACCGTCAGCCTCTTCGACATCCGCAGCCCGGCCCACCCCGTCTTCCTGTCGCGGGTCAAGGCGGACGTGCGGTCCGTCGACGGGCTCGCCTTCAGCCCTGACGGGCGTCTCCTGGGCATCGCCGCAGGCAGCCTGCTCCACCTCTGGAACGCCGGCGACCCGCGCATACCGCGCGAGATCGACACACTGGCAGGCCACACCGGCCCCATCCACGATGTGGCGTTCGGCGCGGACAGCGGGTCGGTGATCACATCCGCGGCGGACGGCACCGTGCGTTCGTGGATCCTCGACCACACCAGGGCGATCAGCCGGATCTGCGCGCGCACCGGCGGTCTCACTCCTGAGCAGTGGAAGCGCTGGATCCCGGACGCGCCCTACCGCGAGCAGTGCCCGTGAGCCCCTCCCCTCCGCCACAACCGCCGGTGAGACGTCCCTCCCTGGCGGTCGTCACCACTGAGCGCGCAGCGGCCCGCGCCCGTTCGCATCAGCCCGCAGGAACGTGTGGAAGTACCGGCACCAGGCGGAACATGCCGGTCATGAGCTCCGGCGGCTCCTGCCGCTCGGGAACGCGCCCCGCCACGGCCCGCAGCACGTCGGTCACGGTGACCATCCCCACCAGCCTGGCCGACTCCCCCAGGACCGGGATCGCGTCGACCCCGGCGCCGATCATGGCCGCGGCGGCGTCGGCGAGGCGCGCGTCAAGCGTGGTGTGTGGGCAGCGGTGCCCGGCCACCAGGGTGTGGACGTGGACGCGTGACTGCTCGATCGGCCCTCCTGACCAGCGGGCGGTGAGGTCCTCGCGGGTCAGCACCCCGTACAGCCGCCCACCCGCGTCGACGACGGGCAGGTGGTGGACATCCGCGCGACACATGATCTCCCAGGCCATCAGGGGTGACTCCTCCGGGGTGACGGCCACCAGGGTGCGGCTCATCACCTGCGCCACGGTGAGGTCCCGGACGTCGGTCATGCCTTCCCCCTGGGGCGCACCACGGCGACGGGGCAGTGGGCGTGGTGCAGCACACCGTGACTGACCGAGCCCAGCACGGCCGAGCCTGCGCCGCCCAACCCTCGCGAGCCTACGACGACCAGGTCAGCCGCCTGCGAGGCCTCGCAGATGACAGCCACCGGGTGCCCGATGACCACCGTCTGCCTGATCTCCACCTGTGGGTACCTCTCCCGCCACGGGATCAACGTCTCGGTCGCCAGGCGCCGCTCGGTGACGAAGGCGTCGTCGATCAGCGACGTGTAGGCCGCGGCGTACGGGCCGAGAACGGGGGCCTGCACGGTGTGAACCGCGTGCAGCCGCGCCTTGCGCATCGCGGCCTCCTCGAAGGCGTACTGGAAGACGGCCTCCGACTCCGACGAGCCGTCGAAGCCGACGACGATCTCGTCATGGGTCCGCCGCTGCGCCTTCCTGACGACGACGACCGGCGCGGCCACGTGACCGGCGAGGGCGAGCGAGACCGAGCCGAGCAGCAGCCCGGTGAACCCGCCGAGTCCCCGGCTGCCCAGCACGACCTGCTCCGCGTCCTCGGCCTCCCGCCGGAGAACCTCAACGGTCCGGCCTCTTTCACGTACGGCTTCCACCTCGATCTGCGGGGCGTGCGCACGGGCCAGGTTGGCCGCGGCATCGAGGACGTCCTGGCAGTACTCCACCATCGAGTCGCGGAAGCCCGGCGGGGTCTGCAGCGGAATGTCGTAGATCCACGGTGCGCACACGTGGACGATCCGCAGCGAGCATCCGCGCCGCACGGCGTCGTCGGCGGCCCACTCGACGGCGGCCTGAGAGGGAGGCGAGCCGTCCGCGCCAACCACTACATGTGCTGTCATGTCTCCTCCTCGGTTCTCTCCCTCCATCCGACCTTTTCCCCGCCTTTTCCGCAGCGGCCGAAAGACCTGACCGCCAGGGACTTCCGACCCTCCCCGGCTTCTTCCCGCAACGGTTCGGCTCACCCGAAGGCGCTGCGCTCCAGCCAGAAGTCGAGCAGCTGCGCGTCACCGGTGACGTCGATGCCCTCGCCGCGGGCGGGACGCCGCCGGTAGACGACCAGCAGCAGGCTGGTCAGCGGGCCGCGTACGGCGACGGCGGCCTTCTCGTGCGCGCGACGGCAGACGATGACGTCTCCGGTGAGGTCGACCAGCCACTCCGCCCCGGCTCCGGGCTCGACGTCGGTGGCATGGAGGTGGATGGTGCGGCCCGGGCCGAGCAGTTCGCGTCTTTCGGGATGGAACTCGAACATCTGCGGCAGCGAGCCGAGTTCCATCCACTCGTTGAGAGTGTCGAGGGCGACCTCCTTTTCGAGGGTGAACTCCACACCGGCGGCCAGGGCCGCGTCGGCTCGATGGATGGCCGTCTCGTGCGCGAAGCGGCGGGCCCAGAATGTCGTGCCCTCTCCGGGAAGAGGGACCCACACCTCCGCGCCGGGCCCGGCGGTGCGCAGGGTGTCCGCCAGCTGCGCGGCGCCCTCGGCGAGCCACGGGTCGAGCTCGGCGGGGTCCTCGTCCGTGTGGCCGGACAGGTCACGCAGCGGTTCGTCCGAAGGAGGCCCGGCCGCCCTGGTCCGCACGATCTCCTCGGCCCAGCGGTGACCGTAGCCGATGTGCCGCAGGAGCTGGCCAAGGTTCCAGTCGGGGCATGAAGGGACGGGAGCCGTCAGGTCGGCTCCCGCGACGGCCGACCTCAGCAGGTCGGCCTGCGTGACGATCTCGGCACAGTAGCGGTCGTGGCTCAGGAAGGTCTGCCTGGGGGCGAGGGCCGTGCCGCTCGCCGAGGTCACCTTGTTCATGATCGTTGCCTTCTGGTTGTGATCGAGTGCCCACCTCGGGTGCCGCCAGGAAAAGGCCTCCCGCAGACGACACTTCGTCGATGACGCTAAGTGACTATCACTCCCATCGGCGCAGGTCACGCCGCCGCCCCACGGCGGAGAAGATGTTGCGCGACCTTGGTCCGCGACAGCCGGGCACTCCGAGGCGATCAACATGCGGCAACAATGAGTAGCGGATCACTTACTCTTCGCGCATAATGAGGTCGTCCCGCGGCGAGCGGGACGGAGGACACCGCCAGGCGCGGCCCCTGGGACACCGGGCCGCGCGGGCTTGCCGAGCAGAATCTCATCCCCCAAGGAGCAACTGTGAAGAGAATCCTCCTCGTCCCCGCCCTCACCGCCGCGATCATCGCGATCACCACCGGCGCCGCCTACGCCTCGCAGTACATCGCCTACGAGGGTCCCGGTTTCACCGGCAGATCCGCCCTCATCGAGGCGTGCGGACCGTCCAACATCCCCTACCACGGGTCTTACAAGTGGTACGGCGACGGCCAGGCCGGGCGCATGTACAACCAGCCCGACACACGTGGCCCGATGCATTTCAGGCTGCCCGCCGACGACGGCGCGGAGCAGCGGACGCCCGTCGGCTGGCAGAGCATCTTCATCGAGTGCTGACCCTGGCCCGCGGGGACGGCACCGGGTAAGCGCGCCCGCAGGCCGTAACGGAGGGCGACCTTGGAGGCGTCCGTCGGATGACACTCGGCGGACGCCTCTGGCGGTGTGCCCCGTCACCCCAAAGCCGAGCCCTACCGGGGCTCCTGGCGTTCCTTCGAGCTGAGCACACTGGACAGGAAAGCCCTGGTCCGTTCGTGGCCCGGGGCGGCCAGGAGCTCGCGGGGGCGGCCCCGCTCGACGACCACGCCGTCGGCGAAGAAGGTCAGCCAGTCGCCGACCTCCCTGGCGAAGGCGATCTCGTGGGTCACCACGACCATCGTCATCCCCTCGGCCGCCAGACCCTTCATGACCTCCAGAACCTCGTCGACCAGCTCCGGGTCCAGCGCGGAGGTCGGCTCGTCGAACAGCATCAGCGCCGGGTTCATCGCCAGCGCCCTGGCGATGGCCACCCGCTGCTGCTGACCGCCGGAGAGCTGATGGGGCCGCTTGTGCGCGTGACCGGACAGGCCGACCCGCTCCAGGTGCTCCATGGCCAGCGCCCGCGCCCGGTCCGCCGGAGTGCCCAGGACGTGGACGGGACCGCAGGCGACGTTCTCCAGCGCGCTGTGGTGGGCGAACAGGTTGAAGCGCTGGAACACCATGCCGATGTTCCTGCGGAAGGCCGCGAACTCCCTGGGTGTCCAAGGGTGGTACCTGCCGTCGCGCAGGGTGTGGCCGACCTCCTCACCGAGCACGCGCAGGCTGCCGCCGAGCACCGGCTCCAGGCCGTTCAGGCACCGCAGGAACGTGGACTTGCCCGAGCCGGAGGGGCCGATGACGCAGCTCACCTCGCCGGAGGCCACGGTGAAGTCCACGCCGTTGAGCACCTGCACGTCGCCGTAGCCCATCCGGACGCCCGAGGCCCGCACGACCTGCTCGTCGGGCGCGTTCACACGGCCACCTTCGGCAGGATCCTGGCCGCCAGGCCGCCGCCGCGCACCAGCCGTACGGCCTCGGAGCCGAAGCGCCGTTCCAGCCTGCCCTGCAGGAAGGTCGACACGGCGGTCATGAGCATGTACCACAGGCTCGCCACGATCAGCAGCTCCATGATCAGATTGTTCGTCTTGTAGATCTGGCTGGCGTTGGTCATCAGGTCGTGCCCGGCGACCACGTAGACCAGCGAGGTGGTCTTCAGCATGGAGATGAACTCGTTGCCGGTCGGCGGGATGATGATGCGCAGCGCCTGCGGCAGCACGATGACCCGCATCCGCTTGGCCGGGGTCATGCCCAGCGCGTACGCCGCCTCGGTCTGGCCGTGGTCGATGGCCTGGATCCCGGCGCGCACGGTCTCGGCGAAGTAGGCCGCCAGGTTCAACCCCAGCCCCAGCATGGCCGAGGTGAAACCGGTCATCACCTGGTTGGTGTCCCATTTGAGGCCGATCGTGGTGAACGGAATCTTGAGCACCAGCTCGGGGAACAGAAAGGCCAGGTTGTACCAGAAGATGAGCTGCACCAGCACCGGTGTGCCGCGGAAGAACCAGATGTAGAGCGTGGCCAGCCAGCTCAGCACCGGGTTGGGCGACAGCCGCATGATCGCGATCACCACGCCGAGCACCAGCCCGAGAACGGTCGCCAGCACCGAGATCTCGACGGTGACCCAGACCCCGTCCAGGATCCGGTCGTTGAACAGGTACTCGGCGACCTTGCCCCAGTCCAGGCGCGGGTTGACCACGACCAGGTAGACCAGCCAGCCGACGACCGCCAGCGCGACGGCCGCGGCCAGCCAGCGGCCCCAGTGCCAGGCCCGCGCGACGGGAACCGGCGTGCCCGACGCGTCGGCGATCGGTTCTGTCCGCACGGTCACTTACCGCCGTTGATCACGGCGGATTGGACGGCCAGCTTGTCCAGGTTCCAGGCCTTGAGCAGCTTGCCGTACTCACCGCTTTGGATGAGGGAGTCCAGCGCGCCCTTCACGGACTCGATGAGCTCCTTGTTGTCGGGCTTCATCCCGATTCCCCACGGGGCTTCCGTGCCTTCCAGCGCGATGGCCTCGACCGCGAGCTTGGGGTCGGCGGCCTTGCTGGCGGCCACCACGTAGTCGGTGATGGTGGCCTGCGCGCGGCCGCCGCTGACCTGGAGCAGGGCCTCCTGGTCGCCGGGGAACTTCAGGATGTCCAGGGCGGCCTTGCCGTCCTTCTTGCAGTCGGCGTCGTACTTCTCGGCCAGTTCCATCGAGGAGCCGTTGTCGACGACGGAGACCGTCTTGCCGCACAGGTTCTCCGGCCCGGCGATACCGGCCGGGTTGCCCTTCTTGACCAGCAGCCCCGCGCCCGCCTGCACGTAGTCGACGAAGGTGACCTGGCCCTGCCGTTCGGGGTTGTCGGTCATCGAGGAGATGACGAAGTCGTAGCGGCCGGTGAGCACGCCGGGGATCTGTGAGTTGAACTCCTCGTCGGTGATGGTCACGTTGACGCCGAGTTTCCTGGCGATGGCTCTGGTCAGGGCGGGGTCGAAGCCGATCGCCGTCTTGCCGTCGCTGGCGAACACCTCCATCGGCGGGTAGCCCATGGAGGAGACGACCTTCAGCCCGCCGGACTTCAGGTTCGCCGGCGCCTTGGCGGCGAGGTCCTTGTCGGGGGTGATGGCGTTGATGACATCGGCCGCCTTCTCCTCGGTGGGAGCCTGGTCGAGGGCGACGGCCGGCACTGTATCCGACACTGTGGCCGACACTGTGGCCGACGCTCCGGCCGACGGGCCGGACGCGCCGCCGTCGTCCAGGGACTGAGCGCCGCAGGCCGCGGTCGCGGCCAGCAGCGCGCCGGCGGCGAGCGTGGTGAGGATCCGGGTGTTCAACGGGGGGTGCTCCTTCGGGGGTGTTGCCGGTGGTTCACAGGTGGTGCCAGCGGACTTCGCCGCCGACGACGGTGGTCATGACCTTGGTGCGCAGCACCGCGTCCGGTGACTCCACGAAGGGGTCGGTGTCCACCGCGATGAAGTCGGCGAGCTTGCCGGGAGCGAGGACGCCCTTGCGGTCCTCCTCGCCCGCGGCGTAGGCCGCGCCGAGGGTGTGGGCCGTGAGGGCCTCACCCATGCTCAGCCGCTGCTCGGGCTGCCAGCCGCCGGCGGGCGTGCCGTCGGGGCGGGTACGGGTCACCGCGGCGTACAGCGCGGCGAAGGGGTTGGGGTGCTCGACCGGGGCGTCGGAGCCGAAGGCCAGCGCGACGCCGACGTTCAGCATCCCGCGCCAGGCGTAGGAGGCGAGCTCGTGCCCGGCGAGCAGGGAGTCGACCAGGTCGATGTCGCTGGTGCAGTGCACGGGCTGCATCGAGGCGACGATGCCCAGCCTGGCCATCCTGGCCAGGTCGCCGGGCTGTAGGTGCTGGGCGTGCTCGATGCGGTGCCGCAGCCCCTCCGTACGGCCGACCGCCTCGTAGGCGTCGATGACCAGATGGTTGGCCTGGTCCCCGATGGCGTGCGTGGCCACCGCGATCCCGGCCCTGGCGGCCGTGCCGAACAGCCTGACCAGATCCTCGTACGGCGTGACCGCGATGCCCACGTTGCCCTGCTCGCCGGCGAAGGACTCGCCCATGTGGCAGGTGTGCGAGCCCAGCGCCCCGTCGCTGAAGATCTTCACGGGCCCGGTGCGGAACCAGTCGTCGCCCTGCCCGGTGCGGCGGCCCTCGGCGATGGCCGCCTCGAGGTGGATCATCGGGATCGCCTTGTGCACGCGCAGCTTCAGCTCGCCGGCCTCGCGCAGCTCCAGATAGGCGGCCCGGCAGTCCTCGCCGTCGATGTCGTGCACGCTGGTCAGGCCGAGGGCGAGCAGTTCCTCCTGCCCGGCGCGGAGCTGGTCGCGCAGGTCGGCGGAGACCATGAGGTCGCGCAGCGGGTAGGAGGCGGACTCGCGCAGGATGCCGGTCGGCTCCCCGCCCGCGTCCCTGACGATCTCGCCGCCGGCCGGGTCGGGGGTGCGGGCGTCGATGCCCGCCAGCCGCAGGGCCGCGGAGTTCGCCCACACCGTGTGGCCGTCGACGCTGGGCAGCGCGACCGGCAGCTCGGGGCAGACCGAGTCCAGCGCGTACCTGTCCGGCTGCGCCGGTGGATCCCAGGTGTTGCTGTTCCACCGGCCGCCGAACAGCCAGGCGCCCGGTCTCAGCCGCGCCGCGTGCGCGGCAACCCTGGCCAGCGCGTCGTCCAGGGAGCGCACGTCGCGCAGGTCGACCGCGTCCAGGCTCTGGGCGTACTGCGCGGTGTGGATGTGGGCGTCGTAGAGACCGGGGAGCACCGCGGCGCCCTCCAGGTCGATCAGCTCCGCCCCCGGGCCCGCGGCCTCGCGCACCTGCGCCTCTCCGCCGACGGCCAGCAGCCGCTCGCCGTCCACGGCCATGGCCTGGGCCAACGGGTTGCCGCTGTCTCCGGTGCGGATGGCGGCGTTGCGATACACGCGGATGCTCATGTGACTCTCAGTGGCTCGATGTGACGGTGGCCATCACTGTAGGAGTGGCGAAAAGAAGTCGGAAGCGCTATAAACACGACATTTAGCCACCCTGAGAGTAAGGAACGCTAATGCTGAAGCCGGAACACCTGCGTACTCTGCGCGAGGTCGTTCAGCTGGGATCCTTCGCCGCCGCCGCCAACCGGCTCGGCTACACCTCCTCGGCCGTCTCCCAGCAGATGGCCGCGCTGGAGCGGCAGATGGGCGTGAAGCTGTTCGACCGCTCCGCCCACAGCGTGCTGCCGACCAGTGCCGCCGAGGTGCTGGCCAGGCACGCGGAGAGCGTGCTCATGGACATCGAGCGCATGGTCGCCACTGTCCAGGCCGTGCACAGGAACAGCGAGCGGCGGATCCACCTGGGCATCTTCCCCAGCTTCGCCGACGTGCTGACCGGCGTCCTGCGGCGGATGGAGCCCGGGGAACGCGCCGGCGTCAGGGTCTCCGTCGCCGAGTGTTCCCAGCTCATCCCGCGCCTGGGCGCCGGTGGCGAGATGGACGCGGCGATCGTCTACCAGGTGGGCAATGCCGGGTTGTCATGGCCGTCGACGCTGGACCGGCGCTGGATCGCCGAGGACCGCTACAAGGTCGTCCTCCCGCGCCGCTGGTCCGACCTGGCGCCCTACCGGGTCGAGCAGCTCGTCGACCTGCCGTGGATCATGCATCACCCGGCCAGCGGTGACGCCTCCTTCTTTGACGGCGTGTTCGCCCGCTGGGGCCTGCACCCCCGGGTGGCCTGCCACTCCGACGACTTCAAGATCACAATAGCCATGATCGAGGCGGGGGTGGGCGCGGCGCTCGTCCCCGACCTCGCGCTGCGCGGCCACGGCCCGGACATCGTGGTCGCCGACGTGCCATGGCTGAACACCAGCCGCAGCATCTTCACCCTCGTCCGCCCCGACCGTGAGACCTCCAGACTCCGATCCCTGCTGGACACACTGACGGCATTGCCGCAGCATCTTCCCGGCGAACTCGACGAGAAACAGTAGATCTGCCACCATTTGCCGGATTGTGGGCGCGGCCGGGTGGCACCCCGTCGCGCCGGTCGTCACCGACCGGCCCCTTCTCGGCCGGGGCGGGATTAGCAGGAGGTCCTTGACCGTGGAACACGAGGTGGCGATCGCCAGGTCCACCGAGGCCATACGGCTTCACAGCGGGCACAACATCCTCATCGAGTCCGGTACAGAACCGGTCATTGACCGGCTCGCCCGCCGCGACCAGCAGGTGCCCGCCACATCGTCCGAGCTGCAGGCCTGGACGTTCGTGGTCAAGGACATGATCGATGTCGCCGGGCTGCGCACGACCCGCGGGTCCGTCCTGTACGGGAGCGAGGAGGCGCTGACCACCGCGCCGTGCGTCGAGCTGCTGGAGCGCGCCGGGGCGCTCCTGGTCGGCAAGGCGAACCAGCACGAGTTCGCCTGGGGCGTGACGAGCGAGAACCCGCACTGGGGCGACGTACGCAACCCGCGCCACGAGCACCTGGCTCCCGGCGGGTCGAGCGGCGGCACGGCGGCGGCGCTCGCCGCCGGGATCGCCCGGATCGGCCTCGGCACCGACACCGGCGGCTCGGTGAGGATCCCGGCGGCCTGCTGCGGTGTGGTCGGCCTGCGCCCGAGGGGCGGGATCCTTCCAGCTGAGGGGGTCGCGCCCCTCGCCCCGATGTTCGACGTGGTCGGGCCGATGGCCACGTCGGTCGCCGACTGCGCGCGCGTGTGGCGGGTGCTCTCCGGGGAGGCCGTCGAGCCGCCGCGCTCGCTGCCGGGGCTGGTCGTCGGTGTCGCCGACGGATGCGCGCAGGCCGGGGAGTTCGCGGACCTGGGCGCCAAGGTCCGCGAGATCGCTCTGCCGTACGAGATTCTCTCCCCGTACTGGACGATCGTGGGCGCGCAGGCCCGGCGCACCCACGAGGCCACGTACCCGGCGAGCGCCGCGAGTTACAGCGCGGGCGTGCGGCGCAAGCTGGACGACGCCGCCGGGATCGGTCACCGGGAGTACCGCCGGGCCGTCGAGGAGCTTTCCGTCGTCCGGGCTCGGTTCGCGGAGGAGATGTCCGGCATCGACATCCTGATCACGCCGACGCTCGGCGGCCCCGCGCCGCGGGCCGGGTGCGACGAGGCCGCCGTCCGCGGTGAGGTCGGCCGGATCACGTCCGTCGTGTCCGCGCTCGGCCTGCCCGCCCTGGCCGTCGGAGACCTGCAGGTGGTGGGGCGCACCGAGGCCGACGTGCTGCGGGCAGGCCTGTGCCGGGAGGCCGGCGGAGGCACGATCCCCGAGCCGCGCTGAACGTCAGGAAGGCGGCGGCAGGCTCCACGGATCCACCGGGACGACGCCTGTGCAGCGGCCTGAGGAGTCGAGGATCCGCCCGTAGAGCTTCGACTGCCTCAGGACGATCTGCCGGTCGGCGATGTCCACGTGGGGGAAGCGCTCCTGCAGGCGTACCACCAGCGGGTGCAGGTCGGAGACCGTGTGCAGGCCGACGGTCAGGAGCATGTTGCGGGCTCCCGCGAGCGCCGCGCACGTCCGCGTCTCCGGCCAGCCGAGAAGCGCCCGGCCCGTCTCCTCCAGCAGCCCGTCCGGCATCCGCAGCCAGAGCACCGCGGAGGAGTGCCACCCGGCGTGCGAGCGTGCCAGGTCGCAGCGGAAGTCGATGTCGCCGGTGGCGACCAGACGCGACAGCCTGCGCTGCACCGTGCGTTCGGACATGCCGACGGCTCCCGCCAGCTCGGAGTAGCTGGCGCGGCCGTCCGTGAGCAGGGCCTTGAACAGCAGCCGATCGACCTCGTCCATCTGCCTGGTCGACTCCGGCGCCCCTGACCGCCTGGCCAGCGCCCCCACGGCTCGGGGGGACAGCACACGCAGCCGCCAGCGGCACGAGGCCTCGAAGACGCGCGTGGCGACATGGGTGCGCACCTTCGTCACCCCGGGCACCCGTGGCAGGTCCGTGAGCAGGTAGTCGGCCAGCGCGGGCATCGACGCGGCGGCGGCGATCACGAACAGATCGTGGCCTGCGGCCAGGTGTTGCACGGTAATGAGGTGACCGGCCGTCGTGAGCCTGTCGGCGACCTCGACCGCCGCTCCGGCCGCGCAGTCGATCTCCAGGAATGCCATGCTCATCGTGTGCATCTGGCGCTGCCCCAGGGCGACGGTGGTCCACGCCTCCCCCGCGCCGGTCAGCCGCTGCCAGCGCCTGGCCGCCGTCACCGGGTCCGAGCCGGTCGCCGCTCCGACCTCGACCCAGCTCGCTCGTGGGTTGATCTGGAGGGCGTCGATGAGCTCGAGGTCGGTCTCCGACAGTAACCCTCGAGGCTCAATGCCGGAATCCTGCATGATTGCCCCTCTGGTGTCACATTGCTGCGTTTGGACACCAGGATCACCTTATACCTCGATCCTTGTGCGGGCAGCCGCCCCTGACCGCCCCCGGCCTGCCGCCAAGGAGAGGACACTCGTCGATGACCCGCTTCCACGACTGTGGCCTTGCGCCCTGCGCGCGATCCGGCCACGCCGTCATCGGCGGCGCCCGGTGAGCGGGCCCCGGCTGGTCGGCATCCTGGGAGGCATGGGCCCGGCGGCCACCGTCGACTTCTACGGCAAGCTCGTGGAGGAGACCGCGGCCACCTGCGACCAGGGACACGTGCCCGTCGTCATCTGGGGCGACCCCCGCGTCCCCGACCGTTCCCTGAGCCTGCTCGGCGGCGGCGAGGACCCGACCCCGTACCTGCGGCGCGGCATCGAGTCGCTGAAGCAGGCGGGATGTGAGGTGCTCGCCGTCCCCTGCAACACCGCCCACGCCTTCGTCCCGCGCCTGGCGCAGGAGGCCAGGCTGGAGCTGGTGAGCATCATCGAGGTCACGGCCGACGCCCTGGCCGCCGACGGCGTCCGCGTGGCCGGGGTGCTGGCCACCTCGGGCACCCTGCACGCGGGCCTGTACGCGGACGCTCTGCGGCGGCGCGGCGTGGCGGTGGTCGAACCGGACGAGGCCGGCCAGCGGCAGGTCATGGCGGCCATCGGCGCCGTCAAGAGCGGCGGCGCCCGACCGGTCTGCGGGCGGGCGCTGGCGGAGGTCGCCCGCTCCCTCGCCGATCGCGGTGCGGAGCGGGTCGTCACCGCCTGCACCGAACTCGTCCTGGCCCTGGACCGTTCCCTCGTCCCCGTCCCGGTCCTTGACCCGGCCCGCCTGCTGGCCCGCCGGGTCGCCGACGTGGCACTCGGCCGCCGCTCCGGCGCTCCGGCCGCCCTCGCCGCCTCGAATGCCGGGCCCCTCGAAGGCCGGCCGACGATGGCGATGGCCCAGTCCTGGGTGAGGCCCAGCTCGCGGGAGATCTGGTAGATGAGGTACT